>PHDH01000057.1 GCA_002840935.1 Bacteroidetes bacterium HGW-Bacteroidetes-21
AATTTGCCAGGAATTTTAAAGTTATTGGGAGGCAATTCACTGGTAAAAGGTTTTTCCTTGATTTTTACGTCAATCTTTTCGAGGTAATAACTATACCATTCTTTGGCGGAAGTTTTTCTGTTTTTGGTAAGTTTTCCGTACTCATCCACTACTTTTTGCTCGACGATTTGCAACACCTGTTCGGGGTTTACGTTACCGCAACTGGCACATTCACTTTCTTCTGCATTCACGTGATTGGTGATGCGTTTAAAGTAAACAACCGCTTCGACGGGGTTTCCGTAATATATGGCGTGACCTCCTTTGTCGAGGATGAGAATTTTATCGAAGAGTTTGTATATATCGCTGGAAGGTTGGTGGATATTAATGATGGCCAGTTTTCCTTTGAGGGTGATTTCCTTCAGTAAGTCCATCACCATTTCGCTATCCATACTGGAAAGACCCGAAGTTGGTTCATCGACAAACATAATGTCGGGTTCGCGGATAAGTTCCAGGGCTATATTCAGACGTTTGCGCTGCCCGCCGCTGATGAATTTATTAAGCGGTCCCCCTACTTTTAGGTTGCGGATTTCGAATAAATCAAGATCCAATAAAACCCGGTTACAGGCATCAACTATCTGTGTCTCGCTATAGTTGGCAAAACAAAGTTTGGCGTTATAATAAAGGTTTTGAAATACAGTAAGCTCTTCAATTAAAAGGTCATCCTGAGGTACAAAACCAATGACTCCTTTAATTTTATCTTTTTCCTCATGGATATTATAACCGTTGATTAGAATTTTTCCCTTCTCGGGCTTAATATTTCCATTAAGGATATTCAATAATGTAGATTTTCCAGCGCCTGATCCACCCATGACACCAATAAGCTGGCCCGTTTCTTCAGAGAAATTGAAAGGATGGAGTCCGTTTTTACTGTTCTTGAAGTAAAATTCAAGTCCGATGGCCGAAAATACAATTTTGGGGCGTTCAGATTTCGAAAGAAATGAACCAACAATGTCGCTGTAATAAATGGGATTGAACTTGCGACTGCGCAAAGTAGACCCTTTGATGAGGATGTACACCCGACTTGGACTGATAATCTGACTGTTGAGGTACAATGAGTCGTCGCTGGTATATCCAAAAGCATACATGTTGGTGCTGGGGATAAATAGAACGATGATCCGGCCATTGAGATGTTCAACATGTAAGTGTTTAAATTCGGGAAGTGAGACTTCCTTATTCCCGTCAATAATCAGTACGTGTTGCTTGTGGGGAATGTCTTCGGGTTTGTCGAGAACCAGGGCTTTGCAGTTATCATACTCGTCATGCTTGATATTGAAAACTTCTGCTACGGTTTTTACAAACTCCAGTTCGTATTCAGTAATTTTTCCATTGAAATTGATAAATTCGAACAACTTTAATAGTACCAGCATTTTCTGTTCCTGGCGTAATTCTTCGTTAACCTGTTCGCAAATAGCAAGCACTTTAACACTATTAGCAGAAAGGCGTTTCTTACCTTTTTTACTGTGATGTAATGCGAGATATTCTTCATATAGTTTCAAATATTCATCTGCCAGTTCCTGGTTGAGTTGTTGCTTAAGATAAGATTCAACAACGGCACGTCCGGTACTCGCACTGGATTCTTCCTGTTCCTGTTCTTCGGTTCCTCCCGACTCAGCAATGATGGCGAATAGCCGCATCAATGCTTTTAAAATGGTTTCACTCATATGACAAAAATTTCAAAAACAATATTACAAAAAATTGAAGTGATGAAAGCAAATAATTGCATTATTTTTTCACAGGTAAGCAACATGAAAACAGTCGTTTTAACTATTTGCTAACAGAAGTAAAAGGGGATACATACAGCAATGACAATTCTGATATGTTTTTTCTGGAGAAAAAGATAAGTAGAGCGAATTTTGTTTGTGCCCCGAAGTGATGCGATTATTTCTATTCGAAGAATGACTTTCGAAAAAATTATAAGAAAACAGAAAATAATTCTATAAATAATGCGAAAAGCATATTAAACTACTAATTATATAACATGGCCCTATATATATGTCCTGAAATATTAATATATGGACAAAAAAACATAATTTTACCTTCTAAATAAAGGATAAACCATGGAAAATATTCACGCCAAAATTAAAGAGCTTTCAGAAAAATACAGCGAATATACCGCTCAGAATCTGGCAAAGCTGGTTAGGATAAAATCATTAAGCACACAGGAAAAAGAGGTTCAACTGGAATTAAAACGTCAGATGGAAGAAGCTGGTTTTGATGAAGTGCGTATCGACGGTTTGGGTAATGTAATTGGAAGAATTGGAAACGGAAAAAAAGTGCTGGCTTTTGACGGTCATATGGATACTGTTGATCTGGGAAATCTCGAAAACTGGACTTTTGATCCTTTGGGAGGTGAAATAAAAGATGGTTTTGTACATGGACGTGGAACCGTTGATCAGGAAGGTGGGCCGGCTGCTTTTGTTACTAGTGGTCGCATATTGAAAGAGCTGGGTTTTGATAAAGATCTGACGATTTATTTTGTGGGATCGGTGATGGAAGAAGATTGTGATGGCTTATGCTGGAAATATATTGTGGAAGAAGAAAAAATTCGTCCCCACTTTGTAGTAAGTACTGAACCTACCAACTTAAATATTTACCGTGGACATCGTGGCCGTATGGAAATTCACGTTCATTTTTACGGTGTGTCCTCGCATGGTTCGGCTCCCGAACGCGGTAAAAATGCCATTTATATGGCTTCAAGAGCTGCATTGGAGATTGAAAAGCTGAACGAAAATCTGAAATACGACGAATTTCTGGGTCGGGGTAGCGTTACCATTTCGGAGATTATTTCCGGAAGTCCTTCTTTATGTGCCGTAGCCGATTATGCCCGCATACATCTTGACCGTCGTTTAACATGGGGAGAAACCAAGGAATCGGCTATAAAAGAAATTGAGGAACTAGTAAAAGGAATGAATGCCAAAGTAGAAGTACTGGATTATTCCGAAACGGCTTATACCGGTTTAAAATACGGGATGGAAAAATACTATCCAACATGGAAAATGCCCGAAGATCACGAAGTTGTTCAAACAGGAGTCAAAGCCTACAAAGAGTTGTATGGAAACGAACCCAAAGTCGACAAATGGACATTTTCTACCAATGGCATCATGACTTGCGGTACCTATGGTATTCCCACCATTGGATTTGGTCCAGGAAACGAAGTGTTGGCTCATGCTCCCAACGAGAAAGTGCCTGTTAGCGACCTCGTTATTGCATCTGCTTTTTATGCTTCCTATGCCTATGAGATTTAATCATTGTCATTAAAAAATCAAATCTATGAATACAAAAGAAAAAATTGAAGCTTTAGGACAATTGAAGTCTGCTTTATACAAAAAAGATTTTCTGCTAACCTGGGAAAAAAGTGAAACCGATTTACGCGCCATCCTCGAAGTGGCCGGAATACTGAAAGATATGCGGGCACAGAATATTTCACCCCGCTTATTCGATTCGGGATTGGCCATTTCTAATTTCAGGGACAATTCTACCCGCACCCGATTCTCTTTCGCTTCAGCCAGTAATATGCTGGGTATGGCGGTACAGGATCTGGACGAAGAAAAATCGCAGATTGCCCATGGCGAAACTGTTCGCGAAACAGCGAACATGATTTCTTTTATGTCGGATATGATTGGTATCCGCGACGATATGTTTCTGGGCGAAGGAAACAAGTACATGCGTGAAGTGGGTAAAGCACTAGACGAAGGTTTCGAAAAAGGCGTTCTGCCAGTTCGTCCGGGTATCGTGAACCTTCAGTGCGACATTGATCACCCCACACAGTCTATGGCCGATCTTATGCATTTACAGGCGCAGTTTGGCTCGCTCGAAAATCTCAAAGGAAAGAAAATCGTGATGAGTTGGGCTTATTCTCCTAGTTACGGAAAACCTCTTTCAGTACCTCAGGGTATTATTGGCCTCATGTCGAGGTTTGGTATGAACATCGAACTGGCTTATCCCGAAGGTTACGGACTTATTCCTGAAGTAGTGGAACTGGCTAAGAAGAATGCAGTTCAGAGCGGTGGCTCACTGAATGTAAGTCACAATATGACGGATGCCATGAAAGATGCTGATATAGTGTATCCCAAGAGCTGGGCTCCTTTCCATATTATGCAACAAAGAACTGCTTTATTGAAGAACGCGGATAAAGCGGGTCTCAAAGATCTTGAACAAGTTTGTCTGGCAAATAACGCCAAGTTTAAGGACTGGGAATACGATGCAGCCAAAATGAAAGTCACCAAAAATCAGGATGCCCTTTATATGCATTGTTTGCCTGCCGACATCAGTGGTGTCTCTTGTAAAGAAGGCGAAGTGAATGGCGACGTGTTCGAAAAATACAGAATTAAAACTTACCTAGAAGCAGGTTATAAGCCATATATTATTGCTGCGATGATGCTCACCAATCGTTTTGAAAACCCTTCCGAAGTACTAATGGGTTTAATGAACAGAAACAGAAAAAGAGTGGGCGTGTAATTCTTTTTTTATTAAACTTTAAAAGGCAGGAATTTCCTGCCTTTTTTGTTATTTTCAATTAAAAATCACAAAGATCTTTTTCCTACATAAAAGTAGTACTTCCGTAAGCTGCATTCAGATTTATCTGAGGTTCAGCGCCGGAGGAAACAAATACATCGCTGTATTTTTTGTCTTTAACGATATATTTAATGCCTGAAGGGGATTGTTCTTTGGTTGTAACTACAAGCGAAAAATTATTTTCAGGTTTGGTACTGAAAATAAAATCTATTTTTGACGCAAAGAACTGAACTTCTGCCGCGATGTCATTTTCTGTCACAGTTCCGTCTTCGTTTGTAACAAATTGTTTGGTGGTTTTGAGTACCGATTCGGGGGTCTCGTTATTTACCTCAATAGATGTCGACTGATCTGTTGTTGCTGTTTGATTACAACTGCTTAAAACAGCGATTATACATAGGGGAATAAATAAAAACTTCTTCATATGTTTAAGATTTAAGTTGTTGAATTTGTTCGGTTAATTGATTGATTTTTGTCTCGGCATCCGCTTTCTTTTTGTTTTCATTTTCAAGTACTTGCGCAGGAGCATTGTTGACGAAATTTTCGTTGGAAAGTTTTTTCAGTACCGAGTTCAGAAATCCCTGATTGTATTCGAGTTCTTTCTGGAGTTTCAGAATTTGTTCTTCGGCATTCAGTTTTTCTCCCAATGGGATGAAATAGGATGTTGTTTTAATCATCATGGCACCTGCTCCATCTGGTTTAACGTCGCTTACCTGAATCGAAGTGATGCCTGCAAGTTTCGAAGCCAGAGCCTGCCAGTTTGTGAGAACATCTGATCCGCCTTTCAGTACGATAACATCTATACTTTCTTTCATCGGAATCTGATACTGAGTGCGAGCAGAGCGAATGCCGGTAATGATTTCTTTTAGTTCGTCAAAGTCGTTAATCATAGGTACGCTGATGGTTTTGGCTTCGGGCCAGCGGGCCATCATAATGCTTTCGGATTCATTGCTATAGCCTGCATTTTGCCAAATTTCTTCGGTGATGAAAGGCATGAAGGGGTGGAGTAATTTGAGCATGGTGGCCAGGTGTGCTTTGACTGTTTCCAGTGTCTTGCTGTCGATGGGAGATCCGAAAGGGGGTTTTACTATTTCGAGATACCATGCCGAAAACTCGTCCCAAAAAAGTTTGTAAACGCACATCAGAGCATCGGAAATGCGATATTTTTCGAAATGGTCGTTGATCTCGGTAATGGCCTGAGAGAGTTTATTGTCGAACCATTCGCAGCCTTTTAGTGCATATTCGGGTTGTGCTATCGTGGTATCGCAGTTCCACATGTTAATCAGGCGGTAGGCGTTCCATATTTTATTGCCAAAGTTACGTCCTTGCTCTGGCATCGATTCGTCGAAGGGAAGATCGTTGCCGGCAGGTGAGCACAGCAGCATACCAACGCGGACACCGTCGGCTCCGTATTTTTGCATCAGTTCTATGGGGTCGGGCGAATTACCCAGCGACTTGGACATTTTTCGTCCCAGTTTGTCGCGTACAATACCCGTGAGATAGACATTGTTAAAAGGCTTTTTGCCGGTATATTCGTATCCCGCCATGATCATACGCGCAACCCAGAAAAAGAGGATTTCCGGTGCGGTAATCAGATCGTTGGTGGGGTAATAGTATTTCATGTCCTTGTTTTCAGGCTCATTGATACCGTCGAAAACAGAGATGGGCCAGAGCCACGAAGAGAACCAGGTGTCAAGAACATCTTCGTCCTGCTTCAAATCATTCAATGTCAGTTCGGGGTATTTCTTCCGGGCTGCGAGTAATGCTTCGTCAGCATTTTCGGCGACAAAATACTCATGTCCTTCTTTGGTGTACCATGCCGGGATACGATGTCCCCACCAGAGTTGACGTGAGATACACCAGTCCTTTACATTTTCCATCCAGTGACGGTAAGTGTTTTTGAATTTGGCAGGAATGAGTTGAATATTGTCGTTCATGACATTCTCCAGGGCGGGGTCTGCCATTTCCTTCATTTTCATAAACCACTGTTGCGACAAACGGGGTTCTATCACAGCATCGGTACGCTCGCTACGTCCCACTTTGTTGATATAATCCTCTGTCTTATGCAGCATGCCCAGTTCTTCGAGTTTTGCCACGGAGAGTTTTCTGGCCGCAAAACGGTCGGTGCCTACAAATATTTCAGCACTTTCATTCAGGGTGCCGTCGTCGTTAAAAATATCTATGCTTTTCAGGTGATGCTTAATTCCTAACTCGTAATCGTTGATGTCGTGAGCAGGTGTCACTTTCAAAGCTCCGGTACCAAATTCACGGTCGACATATTCGTCGAAAATGATAGGCACAATGCGGTCTACCATTGGCACAATAACATTTTTGCCTTTCAGGTGGGCATATCTTTCGTCTTCGGGGTGAACGCAAACGGCTGTATCTCCCAAAATGGTTTCAGGACGGGTGGTGGCAACCACAATATAGTCCTGTGTACCTTCAATAATATATCTTACGTAGTAAAGCTTCGACTGTTCTTCGCGGTAGTTTACTTCTTCGTCAGAGACAGCTGTTTTTGCTGCCGGATCCCAGTTGACCATGCGGATACCACGATAAATCTTGCCTTTCCCGTATAAATCAACAAATACTTTAATAACGCTGGTCGACAGACTTTCGTCCATGGTAAATTTTGTACGTTCCCAATCGCACGATGCACCCAGTTTTTTAAGCTGTTCGAGAATAATGCCACCATGTTTTTCTTTCCAAATCCAGGCGTGTTTTAGAAATTCGTCGCGGGTAAGCGTGTTTTTGTCAATGCCATCGGCTTTGAGTTTTGCAACAACGCGTGCTTCGGTAGCAATAGAAGCGTGGTCTGTTCCGGGAACCCAGCAGGCATTGAGCCCCAGCATGCGGGCACGACGGATAAGTACGTCCTGTAAGGTATTGTTGAGCATATGTCCCATGTGCAACACACCGGTGACATTTGGCGGGGGAATGACGATAGTATATGGTGTTCTGTTATCGGGTTCTGAATGAAAGTATCCTTTGTCCATCCACATTTTGTACCACTTGTCCTCCGACTCGGCAGGATTGTACTTTGCTGCTATCTCGCTCATCTGTTATCTGAATTTGAACGCAAAAATATACATTTTTGAGTGAAAAATGCAATATAAAATTATTGGTTCAGGCCTTTGTTTTTACCTTTTTTTTAATCTATCACCTCAATGTCTATCAATCCCTTCCTTCCTGCATAATCTCTTGCACTGCTGTATAGATAATCTTCAGGATTTTCGACAAAACCTGCCACCACAGGGTTGTTGTGAATATAGTCAATCGTATTATCAATAGCCCGATTCGTATCAAGTATCAGCGGGTGATTATGCTGCTGCCATAGTTGAAATTCGTTGTTGTTGCTGTTTTTAGTCCCTGCTTTTACCATCATTGCCAACATCCATTGCTTCCGGCTTTCTTTGGAGTTTCCCGTAATTGCTTTTTTGATGTGCGTGGACGTGAAACTTTTCATGTCCCTCATAATATTGGGCAATTCCTCTTTCCTGCTGGAAATAATCATGTGTACATGATTGGTCATGATAACCCACGAATAAATGGGCAACAAAAATCCTTTTTGGTACTGGTGCGGATGTTTGAACCAGTGCAATAAAAACCCTTTTTGGTTCATGCATCCGCCTGGACCAAAAAGCCAAAAAAAAATTATTTGTAAAAATTTCGGGCGAAGGCCGAATATTCGTCTTTGCCAAGTATTATCCTTTTCCAGAAGGCGGTGATGAATCCCAGGCCGTAACCAATGAGTTGAAAATAGCTGGTAATAATGGCTAGTCCACCTATGCCAATGCTTTTGTTTTTAAATGTGGCATCCAGAAAAAGCAGGAGGATGTGTAATGTCAGGGGCAGAATGAATAACCAGGATATAAAAACGGCAAGAACAATCATAGCTAAATGACCCAGGACAAAAAGTGAGGGCAGCGCATGTACCGCTTTGAGCGAGCCGGGATGCCTTTTCATGAGGTTGATGCGTGCTATACCGGAGTTGTAAACTTGTTTGTAAAACTGCCTCAGATTGCTACGTCTTTTATGGTAGACCCAGGCGTCTTTAATAAGTTTTGTTTTGAACCCTTTTCCAAGTATGCGGATGCTGAAATCGATGTCCTCACCAAAACGCATTTTCGAGAAGCCTCCGGTTTTTTCGAAGACCTCTTTCGAATAGCCCATGTTGAAACTTCGGGGATAAAATTTGTCCAGTTTTTCTCCACCGCCACGGATACCACCTGTCGTGAAAAAAGAGGTCATGGAATAGTTTATGGCTTTTTGTATGGGAATGAAACTGGCATGGGCTCTATCCGGACCGCCATAGGCGTCGGTATAATTTTCTTCCAGTGCTTTTTTAACGGCACCAACATAATGCGGAGGAAGTATGCAGTCGGAGTCAAGGATAATAAAATAGTTGCCTTCGGCTTTCTCGCAGCCATAGTTTCGGCTGAGTCCGGGTCCCGAATTATCCTTGAAGTAATATTTAATGGTCAGTCTGTCTTTGTATTTTTCGACTTCGCCGGTGCAGGGTTTTGCTGATCCGTCTTCCACGAGTACGACCTCGAAATTCTTCATTTCCTGCCGGCATAAACTTTCCAGCAATTCATCCACTTCCTGCGGGCGGTTGTAGACCGGGACTATGATGGAGAATCTTAGGTTTTCTTTCATTTTTGTCGTTAAAATCAGGTACAATGATAACGCATTTTCTGCTATTTTCCATGCAAGATTAATGGAAGCAAATGCGGAATTTCTTAAACCCATGGATGAAAAAGTATTTCTTTTCTGAATATTCGCCCGGAAACCTGTATTTTTGTTTCATAAATGCAAGCCATGAATATGCTTATAAAAGGCGGGACTATAGTGACCTCTGAAAAGACGTTTGTTTCTGATATCCTGATAGAAAACGGTATAATTTCGCAGATAGGCGAAAGCCTTACTCTACCTCAAAATACCCGTACTATTGATGCGGAGGGCAACTATGTTTTTCCGGGTGGAATAGATCCCCATGTTCATATGGCATTGCCCACGCCAGCAGGACCTTCGGCAGATGATTTCCTGACGGGCAGCATAGCCGCTTTGTATGGCGGAACTACCACTTTGCTTGATTTTGTGACTCCACGAAAGGGACAATCTCTTGTTGAGGCGTTGGATTTGAGAATACAAGAAGCAGCAAAGTCATTGACTCACTACTCTTTTCATGTGAGTCCCGTGGAATGGAGACCGACGACCGAAGAGGAAATTACAGCCTGTTTCTCGAAAGGTATTACATCGTTCAAAGTGTATATGGCCTATAAAAGGGCGGTGGGACTAAACGACGACGATTTTTATAAAGTCCTTCAGACCGTGGGTCGGTTGGGAGGCATGGTGACAGTGCATTGCGAACTGGGCGATGAAATTGATGTCTTGCGCGATCAGTTTGTTCAGGAAGGCAAGGTGTCACCGGAGTTTCACATGAAGTCGCGACCACCCCAACTGGAGTCGGAAGCTGTACAACGTGCCATTCACTTGGCCGAAAAAGCAAAATGTTCGCTGTATATTGTACATGTGTCGGCCAAAGCGTCTTTGGATAATATTCGAAACGCCCGTCAACAGTGCAATACGGTTTTTGCCGAGACCTGTCCTCATTATTTGTTGCTCGACGATAGTAAATATTTTGGGTCATTTCAGGAGACCGTGCCTTATGTCATTAGTCCTCCATTACGGAAAAAGGAAGATAATGAGGCACTTTGGCAGGCTATCGCAAAGGGTCTTGTACAAACGCTCGGTACAGATCATTGCCCATTTAATCTCAGTCAGAAGTCTGTCGGGATAAATGATTTCAGACGAATTCCCAATGGCGCGGGTGGAGTAGAACACCGACTATCATTGTTGTATACCTATGGCGTGCTGACAGAGAAAATCAGTCTGAAAAAACTGGTTGATGTTTTTTCCACGCAACCTGCCCGGCTTTTTGGATTATTTCCTGCTAAAGGCCATATTGCTGTAGGCGCTGATGCCGATCTGGTGATTTGGAATCCGCGGTCGGAACAGGTCATTACTGCAGCAAATCATCATCAACATTGCGATCTCGAAATCTATGAGGGCGTTTCAACAAAAGGTCATGCCGAATTTGTCATAGTGAATGGGTTGGTTGTATTGGAAAATGGAAAAGTAAAAGAAGATGCTGGTTTGGGGACATTCTTGCAGCGTGGAAAATAGAAAATCAAAGGATTAGGTATTAAAAAAACCGGCAGCCAAGTGGCAAACCGGTTTTCTGGATTTAACAGGGGGTTATTATTGTTTGTCGAAACTAATCTTTCTTGAGAAATACATGAGAATTGCGAGTATAATGAAGATACCCAGACTGCCCATAAGTAAAGCATAATCCTGAAGCTGAATGATGGTGAAGATAAAGAGATAAAGCAGCGAAAGTAAAGTAAATACAAGCATTGTCAGTTTAAATGTCTTAATAAAGCTATGTACATAAGTGGTAATCATTCCTACGGTCATGACGGATGCGATGAGATAAGCGTAGCCAAAATTCAGGTATTCCGAAATGGAAATCAGCAGGGTATAGAAAACGCAAAGGGCAGCTCCTACCAAAGCATAACTCAGCACGTGCATGGGTTTGTTGTTCAGCATTTCTATGAAGAAGAAAACAATGAAAGTGAGCAATATTACCAGTATAGCATACTTAATAGAGCGACTTGATTTCAGGTAGTTGTCGGCAGGTACAATCAGGTAGACGCCAAAAGCAGATTCTTCCAGGTTATAATTGTTTCCGGTCCAGCTTTGGGGGAAATTTCTGTTGAGGTTCAGAACGCTCCACTCGGCTACAAAGCCGCTTTCTGCTATGTTGCTGGTGTCGGGGAGAAAAGCGCCGTCGAAACTTGGGTCTTTCCAGTCGGAGTTCATTTTAATGAGCGTTTGTTTGCCTACCGGGACAAAGTAAAGTTTTTCGGAACCCTTGAGTTGCATGTTGGCCGTGAATTCGATAGTAGCTGTTGTAGTATCGTTAAGTTCTTCGGGATTCATTTTTACGGGAGTGCTAATACCTGAATAAATTACGGGATTACCGCCAGCGCCAGGCTGAAACTGATATTGAAGGCTGTCCCAGTTTAGGGTGACTTGTTTTTGCAAACCCCTGAGGTCGTTGATGCCCAGCGAAACAAAAGCTTTGTCGTACATCACTTGTTCCACGGGAACGTCGGGTACTACAATTTCTTTAAGGCTGAATTTGCCACTGACAGAAATGTCTGAGTTATAAACCACTACTTCGTAAATGCCTCTGTGTCTCTTTTCGGGAAATACTTTGCAGTCGGCGTTCAGGTCTTCGGGCAGAAAAGTGGCATAATCGAGGCGTTTGCGTACAATCTGATTTTCGTCTGTATAATAGGTGTAATATGGAACGCTGAGAATGGGGCCTGTTAATGTTTGTTGTCCGGCCCATTTCGAACTTACTTCGTAGACGGCTTCTTGTTGTCGCTGTTCCCGTTCACTGATAAGTCCCATGATAAGCAGGGTTGGGATCATGAGGATTACAATGAGTCCGAAAATGATGGCAGCTTTAATAAAGAGATTCATTTTAGGATTCACGGGCTTGATCTGATTTTCCATATTTTTTTATTATTTAATGATTTTCAAATGTAAACGCTTTTGGCTTATCTATGGTATTAAAAAAACTATAAAATTGCTAGTCAAAAGGTTAATAAATGTAAATGCAGTTATGTAGATAACTAGATATGAAAGGGAAGAATGATATTATCCATTATTTTTTTGCAGAATAAAAATATTTTGTATTTTTGCAATCCCAAATCGGTACCATAGCTCAGTAGGTAGAGCAACGGACTGAAAATCCGTGTGTCCGTGGTTCAATTCCACGTGGTACCACAAAAAAGCGGTCAATTACGACTGCTTTTTTTGTTTTGAGTGAGTCCAATGCTAGCTGCGCAAAATTATTTTTTTTTGTTCTCGTGTCCGTTTTGTTGAATGGATTTTTGTATTTTTGTAAAAAGAACAGTAATGGACTTATCTACTAAAAATATCAACTCATGGAGTGGATTATGAATTTGCGTGACACTCAAATGATTGATAAGCTTTTAAGTATTGCTGAAAAATCTGATTGGTGGTCAGAAATAAGCCAAGCAGAACGCAACTCAATTGAAAAAGGACTTCAAGATCTTTCAGAAAACAAAGTTTTTAACCATTCTGAAGTGAAGAGGCTATATGAAAAATATCTCTAGGATTGTTTGGTCATAAGAAGCCGTTGAAAATTTAAAGCAGATTATCAAATACCTTGAAGATAATTGGACTGAAAAAGAAATAAGAAAATTTGCCAAAAAACTTGAAAAGCAAATATCAATAATAAGATCACAACCAGATACATTCCCAAAAGCTAACCATTTTGATGTTCGCAGGTCAGTCTTATCAAAGCAAACAACAATCTATTATAAAGTTCATAAAGATGCAATACAAATTGTAGCTATTTTCGACAATAGGCAAAATCCCCAAAAACTAAAACTCTAATACAGAGGGGGAAACTCTCTGGTCTAGATACTTTGCTGCCCCTGCCAACATATAGACCCACCATGTTTCCGAAAATCCTCTAAAATATTCTGAAAATTATTTTACTTAATGTTGAAATAAATATTATTTTTGTTGAAACAATAATTAGAATGTTATATCCAAGGACAAACAAATACTTGCATGTCTTACTGCATTTTACAACAATTCTAACTATAGAGATATAAATGAAATACAAATAAACATATACACATGGAACCTTTAAAAATTTTATTTTTTCTGATAATTTTATTATCAAACTCTTGACTCAGCGTAGTTTGCAACTACGCTGCTATATAAAAACGTCAGATTGTTGCTTGATCATATTAAAAACCATAAAATATTACAGCGTAGAAAGAAAATAAACGATTTAGAAATAATTTCAAGCAACATGAGACATATTCAATTATTTGGTACGACCGTAATCATAATTCTTTTTTTTGCAAATTGCTCTGGTTATGAAAAACTCAATAAGGCATTGGCTAATCCCGAAAAGGTAACAAAATTAAAAATCAAATATGGTCGTATTGGAAGTTTGCCTAAAGAAATTGAACAATTAACCAATTTAAAAACGCTATACTTATTTAAAAATAAATTAACAACAATCCCCGAAGAAATTGGGAATCTCAAGAACTTAGAAACGCTGGTAATAAGTAGCAACAATCTGGTGGAATTACCTGCTTCAATTTGTCAATTAACAAAGCTAAAAAAGCTATCGCTAAAGCATAATTATATCAAACAACTACCTAATGAAATGGGTAATTTAGTAAATTTAGAGGAATTATACTTAGAGTATAATGGCTTGATATCTCTTCCATATAGTATTGGAAATCTGAGCAATCTTGAGATGCTAAATATTAGCAATAATAATTTATTCAAAATCCCAAATGAGATTGGTAAGTTATATAACTTACGGTTTTTTGTAATTGGAAAAAACAACCTTGTAGATTTACCTGATGAAATCGGTAATTTGTCAAGTCTTAGAGAACTCAACGTCGCATTTTGCGGACCCATGGTTAAAATACCTGAGACAATTAGATATTGCAAAAACCTGGAATTTCTATACATCGACAAAACCTCAATTTTACCTTATTCAATTAATAATGTAAATTCGAGATTACAAGTAGTAATTAAAGAAAAAGGAGAATTAAACTAATTAGAATAGCAAACGAATTCAATTGATCGAAATCGTTCGCCATGATAAAATTATTGAAGGTTGTCAAACTGTACCCGCTTGCTCTTTGCGCATTCAGCCTGCACAAGAGTCGGAATGATAGCTTTTATTGCTCTATACATATTTGAATGCTACATGTTGAAATAAATATTATATTTGTTGAAACAATAAATGGACGCTATATCTGATGACAAACGGCTACAAACTAATATTTGCTAATGTTTCTACACCTTATAACTATTTGCTATATGGATGTAAGGTCGAAATAACGCAAATTGTTGATGTTATTGAGAGGTTATCCGTTAGGCAAAGTGCAACAGTGTAAATTCTATAAATACAAAAAAAAGAAAAATGGGACAAGCTAAGAAACTTATGATGGAGCATGAATATAATCTATCAATATTAGATAGTCTTATTGTTCATTTATCAAATAATGAATTCGATTATTTGCATGATAATCAAATTGTTCAAAAGATTAAAAATATTCAAGAAACGATTTTTCGTCTTGACTTAACATTAATGTCAAATATTGATTTTGTTGGAACTCTGTTTACCGATAAATTTCGTGAGAATAGTTTTCGCTTAGTAAAATTATTAGATTCCGTTGAATCTAAAATGGATGTAAATGAAAGATTCGAATATGAATTTACTAGTTTGATAAAAATAATAAGATTTGAATTGTCCCATATTGAATTATCACTTCAAAAATATTTAACCAATAGTCAAAATATTTATAATTCCGAAGATTATTATCATGAACAAATAAAGGAACTCGAAGAACAAAAAGAAAAACTTGAATTATTTCTAAAACATCAAAGGGATATTGATGGTGCATCAAAAGAGGAAATAGAAAACCATAAAAATCAGGTTAAAGAAAAAGAAATAGCTCTAAAAAATGCGAATAATCAAATTAAAAATTTACAAAAAGAGCTTGAAGTAAAAAAGAAACAGGAAAATGCAGTAGATGAATGGAATAATAAAATTAAATCTGCATTTGCTGAACTAACAAAATGTCTTGCGCCAATTAAGAATGAACACTTTCGATTAAATTTATTGTTTTGGATTTATTCAGGTTTAATGATTATTATTTTATTGATAATTGTTTCATTAGAAATAAATACTTTTTGTAAACTTAATAATACTGTTGGACCTTTAGATTGGGATAGGTATTTGGCCTCAATAATCCCGATTCCTATTTTTGGTGGGTTATTTTGGGCTTTTATAATACAAGCTAATAGGACGCAACGACAGTTGGTTATTTTAGCAAAGCACATACATGAAATTCGTTATATTGAAGGACTATTATTGACAATCAATACACTTTCACCTGACATTAATGATTCAACTAAAAGAGTAAATATTGCAATAGACAGATTATTGGAAAACCACTTAAAAGAGTGTTTAAATAATGGAGATTATAGAGAGGAAAATATACTAGCAGAAGAAAATAAAGATTCTGTACCAATAGATATTGTTTTAAAATTAATTAAAGAAGCAAAAGGAATAATCTCTAAATAATTTTACTATGAAAAGAATTGTTATCTTATCACTATCATTTGTTTTAGCTATTGCGATATCCTGTAATAATGAAAGCAAAAGTAAATCTAACAAGGAAACTACTGAGTTAGACCTGAAGAAAGTTGATTTAGGAGATAGTTGTGTTCTTAAAGATCATTCATATGAAAGTGTTATAAAGTATCATGACAAAGGCTGTCTAGATGAAAGGTGGCCAATGAGAATTGAAGCTGATTTGAATAAGGATAGTATTAATGAAGTAATGCTTAAAATAGAAGATTATTCTCGGGGAGCATTCTATGTGCTATATACTAAGAAAGATAATAGTTGGCAAATTATCTCTGAAGAAGTCGCAGCAAATCATTTAGAGATTCAATTAAATGAAGAAGTTAATTCAGGTTGGTTTAATTTCTCGACCTTTGAAAGTCATAAGGAATTTATCTGGAGTTGGAGAGATGGCAAGTATGAGAACATTGAAATAATAGAAAATGAGCAATAAAATTTTGGTTAAATTCAAATAATTACTTGTAAGATTAAATAATGGCATTTTCAGAAAAAGTAAAATATGAAGTAAAAAGACTCTCACATCAGAGTTGTTGTGTTTGTAAAAAAAATGGAATTGAAATACATCACATTGTACCTCAAAGTGAAAACGGAGATGATTCAATTGATAATGCTGCTCCTTTATGTCCAAGTTGCCATGAGATTTATGGACTTAACCCTTCAAAAAGAAAGTTCATAAGAGAAAGTCGGGATATCTGGTTTGAAATATGTTCAAAAAGATATTCAAACGATGATTCGAAATTAAATGAAATACTTTCTAAAGTCAATAATATTGAAAAGTACGTGAGTGAATCTAAAAATGTAAATTCAAGTCTTATAAAAATTTCTTTCGGACAATTTATTGATTTTTTAAATAGAAATAAATTTCCAAAAAAATCATGTGAAAATCAAAATATTAGCACTTTTTTTGCTCTTGTATTTGAGACAAAAGGAGGCAATAATGAAGATAGTAAGAAATTTAATTCTTTTCGAGACTTTTTTCTTTCAACATTTGGAAGGTTGTTAGCCGAAAAATTGATTATTTATTTAATTAACGTGAGTTCGACCTAAGCAATTTTCTTAAGTCCCCATTCTTCAACGCATCCAAGATTTATTGAAGGTTTTT
>PHDH01000058.1:0-4207 GCA_002840935.1 Bacteroidetes bacterium HGW-Bacteroidetes-21
TAGAGATTCTTTAATAAAAACAACTAGATTTTGGCGTAAAATCCTAACAAAATTTTCTCTTCATGAGTCCAATTGAGCATATCTGCCGCAATAATCGTATTCTCTTTCCAGATAGTGTATCTTACATCCTTTAACATGAGTTCAAGCAAAGCACCTAGTTTTTCTGGCGTTTTATCACTAATAGTCAAACCCACATTGAATTTTTCAACGATATTCTTCATTTCCGGAAAATCTGAAACTAAAACGGGTAAACCGGCATGAATATAATCGAAAAGTTTGTTGGGTAAGGCATAGTAATAATTTAGTCCCATATTATCTTCCAGCGACACTCCCAACTTGGCTTGTATCGTATATTTTTTCAATTCTGAAGGCATCAGTCGTCCAGTGAAAAAAACGCGTTTTTCGAGTTCATTATTTTTAACAATCGTCTTTAATTCCTGCTCTATATCCCCTGATCCCATCATCAGCAAGTGAATATCCAATGAATATTTTAAAGATAAAATCAGTGTCTCGAGTCCCCTGCCCATATTGAGCGCTCCCTGGTAAACAATTAAAGGTTGTGGAAATTTATCGGAATGAATGTCAGTTTTAATTTCTGGCTGTATCACTGGCACATTCCTAATAACCTGAAAAGCAACATTATATTTACGCAGGTAATAATCCGCAATTGAATCGCAAACGGTCATGGCAAATTTCTGACGTTTTACAAAGATGCGCTCTACCCGCTGCCAAAAAGATTTAACCAAGGGTCTGTGTTGTAATTCGGGTACTTCTGGAAAAAGTTCGTGACTATCGAATACTACTTTTTTTCGACGAAAATATGCTGCCAAATGAGCCGCAGGTAATGTGTCCAAATCGTTTGCCACAACAATATCAAAACGGCTGAACAAAAGGATAAAAAAAAGTCTGACATTAAAACAAGCATAAAAAGCAAAGGACTTATTAATCAGAAAACGTAGCCGCTTAACTTTGTATGGCCGTTTAATTTCAGGTGAAAGGCGTAATTTTCGTCCAATGATAGTTACATCATAGCCTGCATCATGCATAGAACCGGCAATCCGCTCCAATCGCTGATCAGTTACAACATCATTAATGACAATAAAAAGGACTTTTTTCAAACCTATGAATTCTATGTGCAATTTTAATCAATTCAATTAATATAAACGCAGTTCATGATTTAAAATTATATTTGCAATAAAAAGATGATTCGTTATTCTAATTTTGAACTACTTCACTATAACACTTTTAAGCTAAAATCAACGGCTCAGGAATTCATCGTCATAGAACATCGCGATGAAATTCCTGAATTAATTAAGAGTGGATTTTTTACCCGTAATTTCTTCATACTTAGTGGTGGATCAAACGTTATTTTTAACGGTGATTTCAAAGGGGCTGTTTTTCACCCTATTTTTGGGGGAATAAATGTTGAGCAAAAAGAAGATGGATTTGTTGAAGTGACAGTAGGCTGCGGTTTGATATGGGATGATTTTGTAGCCTGGACGGTGGTAAATAATTATGGTGGACTGGAAAATCTTTCACTTATTCCCGGATTTTGTGGCAGTGCTCCCGTGCAGAATATTGGTGCCTTTGGTGTTGAGATACAGCAACGGACGATTAAAGTTGAAGGGTACGATCTTAGAACTGGAAAACGCAATCTTTTTAAAAATAGTGACTGTAATTTTGGATATCGCAACAGTATATTCAAAGAAAACCTTAAAAATCAGTTTTTTATTACCGACGTAACTTTCAGATTGACAACTAAGAATCACGCTTATAATTTGAGTTACGGAGATTTAGAAAAAAAACTGGAAGATAAAATCACCAATTTGTCAACAATTCGCCAAGCTGTGATTGACATACGTCGTAATAAGCTCCCCGACCCTCAGGTAAAAGGCAATGCCGGTAGTTTTTTTAAAAATCCATATATTGATTTTGCCCAAGCCGAAAAACTACAAAAAGAATATCCTGAGATTCCAATCTATCCTGTCGACGAATTGCGAAAAAAGGTAGCGGCTGGCTGGCTCATTGAAAAATGTGGTTATAAAGGCTTTCAACATGGAAATGCGGGTGTTCACGACAGGCAAGCGCTCGTTCTGGTCAATCACGGTCAGGCTACAGCACAGGAATTGATTGAATTGTCGGATATGATACAAAAAGCAGTATCTGAAAAATTTAGTATTGAGATAGAAAAAGAAGTGAATGTCGTTGGGTAATTCGCTTCAATTTTGCTTTAAAAGCTAAACCCCATACGGAATGCCAGCGCAAGATAAGTTCCGGAGTAGCCGTACGACCAGTAATATGAATATAGTCTCCAGGGGTCGCCTTTTTGTTTATCAAAGAAACTTTGTTTAATCCCTCCTCCGCCGTATATATCAAAGAAAAGTCCATTTTTTGCCTGATACTCAAAACCCATAATAAACTCGGCCCTAGGCTGATAAATATCACGTGCATCATTTCCGGGCATATAGGTTGTCATGGGCATTTCATTTACTAGGATATCCGTCCATACATACCGGTAATAAACGGGGCGGTAATAAGTATAACCTAAAGTAAATCCAATAAAGTAATCCAGATTCTCTTGTTTATTTATCCCCAGAAACTTACGGTAGGATAAATCCAAGCCAGCCCCTTTCATTTCTGTCAAAATATAATCCTGAAAACCGATATTTTCCTGTTGCTCTTTCTCTACGAGATATAACCTTGGGGATAAAACCAACCACTCCAATCCTTTATTATCTGCTTTTATATCGAAATCCATTCTGAATCCATTTACGGCCAGATATTGTGGCACCAAAGATATTTTTAAAGAAGGGATACTGTCAGCCCGAGACCACAATGTAATGCTCAAAAAGAGGAGTAAAAGAAAGGTCTTATTTTTCATAATTATTTACTTGCCGAAATGGTGCTTATTAATTGTAGATTATATCCATTGATCAGGTATTGAGAAAAACCGTTATCGCCAATGGCCATAAGTATGCTATCATGAACAATCAGGTCGTTGGCATAAAAATTTACGAAGTTCATTTGAGTCAGGTTTTGCACATTGGCCGCATGAAATACTTTAATTCCGTTATCACAAACGAATAAAACCGTATCGTTTTTTGCAAGTCCCAGCGGATTGGTCATATTATACGATTTAACAAAATACGGACTTGTAGGATTCGCAATATTTATTATTTGCAATTCGTTTGTACTGTTTCCACAAATAATCTGGTTTGAGTTCAGTGTAACATAAGCATATATTGAATCCGCAATAACAGGATCACAACTCCGCACATGACTATAGGTTGATTGAACGACTGGAGAAGCAGGTTGCGAAATATCTAAAATATAAATTCCGTTTTGCGAACCCAGAAACAAATTGTTTCCCAAACAGAAAATGGTTTCAATGTCAGTTCCAATATATTTACTAGCCACCAGAAACGGGGAAGCAGGTTGCGAAACATCAAAAATCTTAAGTGTGCTGATATTCACGGTATACAAATAGTTTCCAGACACAGTAAAGCGGGCCGTAGATCCACCCGTACCTGATTCGGAATCAGAATTAGTCGAGAAAGACTCATAACCACCTTTGCTACAGGAGACAAATATCAAGAATAAAAAAGCGAAAAAATAAATATTATTCTTCATTTTGCACCTCCTTAGATTTCCATCCAACAATGACGGTATTAGCTGGGCGATTGGTTTTACTGAATATATTTGGAATCTGCTCTTCGCCTGGAGGTAATAATTCGGGAAAGACATTGGGTACGCGGGATGTTTCATGTATGTTATTGATATCCGACATGTCGATAGCAACCAGATCCACTGCATTATCGGCATACACTACAGCATTTTTTGAAGTAAGATCAATACAGCCAGGAACTCTGACAAAGCAGATTGTTTGAGGATTTGCGGGCTGTGAATTATCCACCACATGAAACCCCTCGTATTGCTCAACGATAAGTAGATAATTACCCATCCATAATATTTTGCCATGGTTATTCAGACTCCGGGCATTGATTTTTTGAACAGAGTGTGCAAGATCTTCCGATTTTAAAAGTATAGGGACATATTCTGATGTATTGTAATACGGTTCAGAATCGTTATAACTACATCCAGAAAAATTGATACAAAGTATCAGTAATACAAAAAATTTATTCATCTGATTCATATAGAAATCCAAATACGAATATACAACAATATAAAATACCTTAAACAGAAAACA
>PHDH01000058.1:4264-21113 GCA_002840935.1 Bacteroidetes bacterium HGW-Bacteroidetes-21
AAAAACATACTGTTCATTTTCCTGATATTGATGTTTTTTTCGACCTTGCATTCTTTTGCCCAGGGATTTAAGGGGGGGATTTCTGCTGGTGTTGCAGGCACACAAGTTGACGGCGATCGTTTAGGAGGATTTAACATGACAGGTTTTGTAGGAGGCATATTTGTACGAAACGAAATGAACGACGAATGGGCATTTTCCATGGCTATTCGTTATTTTGGAAAAGGATCCAGAAAAGTATCCGATCCCGAAAACGGTGACCTGACCTATTATAGGCTAAGACTTCATTATGCAGAAGTGCCTCTGACATTTATTTACACTTTCGGACGGTTTTATCCCGAATTCGGCATCTCATGTTCATACCTTATTAATGCATTGGAAGACAGTGATGCCTTTGGCAGCATTGATCCCGATCCACCTTTTAATAAATATGATTTTCCTGCAATTATCGGGATCTCATATCAGTTTAACGATCATTTCAGACTCAACACTCAGTATTCATATTCTATAATTCCAATTCGGAAACACCCGGGCAACCAAAGCTGGTATTTCGATCGTGGACAATACAATAATACAGTCAATCTCACACTCAATTATACCTTATGAGTTCAAAACGCAAGAATATAATTGCCATTACCGGTGCCAGCGGATCTATATATGCAGCCGATATCCTGAAAAACATATCAAAGTACTCCTCAGTATTTGAGGAAATTGCTGTAATTTTTTCTAAAAATGGGAAAAAAGTCTTTGAATTTGAACTTGGTAAGATTCCAAAGTTGAATAAACCATTCAGGACATATGAAAATACCGACTTATTTGGTGCGCCAGCATCAGGCAGTGCCGGATATGATTCTATGGTAGTTATCCCCTGCTCTATGGGAACGCTGGGCAGAATCGCTGCAGGCATCTCTGGAAGCCTCATAGAACGTGCCGCTGATGTAATGCTAAAAGAAAGACGAAAACTGATATTGGTGACCCGCGAAACGCCATTGAACCTGATTCATCTACGAAATATGGAAACTGTTACTTTAGCCGGTGGAATTATTCTACCTGCCTCTCCTTCTTTTTACAGTAAACCCAAAACATTTAGTGAAGTTATTGATACCGTCACAGATAAAGTGCTGCCATTAATAATAAAGGAATATAAAGGGTTTGAGTGGAAGTAAGCCTGAATTTAACAACAGATATCTGTTTTCTCTTAATCATTTCTTAACACAACAATAACTCATATTTAATGCAATAGAAATATTCAGTTCACTTCCTGGATGTACTTTTACATCAAAAGAAAAATTATGAAGAATATTATTTCAGTTTTGACAATTATTTTAGTCCTTAGCCTGGTAAAAGCTAATGCATCAACCACATCAGACGGAAATCCTGCAAAGAAAAGCAATAAACTTTCGGGTTTTGTAATTGACAAACAAACAGGAGAAAGTTTATCTGGAGTAAAAATTCGCATTGAAAACAGCGATGTTGTTGTTTTTACTGACATTGACGGTTATTTTGAATTAGAAAACACAAATACAAATAATTCTACGTTGACATTTGATTATGTTTCCTATCAACCAATAAAAGTTGATATTGAATCTGAAAATGTACAGGTTGAATTAACACAAAAAGACGTTATTCATTAATATTCTTTTTTTTTAGAGATAGTCTCTAAAATAGCTGATTAATACAATCAGCTATTTTAGGGACTTTTCCTTTTTAATGAGTTGTATTATAATCTTTTTGAGTGACTACTTCACCTTCGGCATTATATTCAAACCACACACCCGTTCGTTTTCCCTCACTGTATGTCATATCCCAAATCAAATGATTATCTTCATCATACACGAGCCATTTACCATCTTTCTGCCCAGCTAAATAAGAAGCTTCTGCGGTTTTATTGCTTTTTTCGTTGTATGTGATCCAAATTCCATCTTTAAGCCCGAATTTGTAAGATTTAACCTCTTTCAAGTTCCCATTTTCAAAATAAAACTTAGAAATACCTTCAGGCAATCCGTTATTAAAATCAATTATACTTTTGGTCTTTCCTGAATTATAATATTCATTATAAGTCCCGTTATAAGGTTTATTATTCTGGTCATAAAAAACTCCATCTGTTCCTTCGGTTATTTGTGCATGGCTGAGAACCGAGATCAACAAACTAAAACATGTCGCAGCAAAAAACTTTTTCATTTTCATATATTTATTCTTAATACGTTTTTATTAAAATTTTGGTTATAGTTTCGACACTAAAATCTATAAGAAAACGAAACCATAAAGACTCTGCCCGGAGTATATTGATATGTTATCTGATCACGCGTCACTGATTGATCCATTACCCCATCACCATTTGAGTCAATTTCTACATCAACAGTTTGTCGCTGAGTAACTTTATCGTTCAAAATATCTTTAATCCCCACTTTTAATATCAAATGCTTGGTCAGATTTTTATTTATCGTCAAGTCTACTTGGTGTCTGGGCAATTCGTAAATGTCAGGATTTTCTGGATCTCCTACAAAAACAATCTTCTTTCCGATAACATTATAAAGCAAGCTGATGCCGAGATTTAATGAATCATTCTGGTAATACATTCCAGCGTTAACTATATAGGGGGATTGTCCTTGCATAGATCTTTTCTTACTATAAGTATAGGCATCTTCACTAAGTTGCACTTCGCTTTTAATGACCGAAGCATTAAGTATTAACGTAATATCAGCCAGATTTTTGATCCATGTGGAATTGTTTTTCAACTTTAAAAAGCGTTGACGAACATCTAGCTCTAACCCCGAACTATAGGCAGAAGGAGCATTGTTAAAAGAATATTCCAGTCCACTACCTGTTGGAATCAGCACTGATTCGATGGGGTTTTTAAATTGTTTATAGAAAACTGCCAGTGAAATATTTTCTGCTGGAGAGGGATAAATCTCGTATCTAACATCAACGTTCTGAATGGTGGCATTTTTCAGGTTTTCGTTTCCAGTGATGACTGCTTTTAGTTCAAAATCATAATACGAAAAGGGAGCAATTTCTCTAAATTCTGGTCGGTTGATGGTTTTTCCGTATGCCAGCCGTACCAAGGATTTTTCACTTATATTGTAGGTCATATTAATAGACGGAAAAAGTCTTAGTTCACTGACATTAAATTCAACTTTTTCTTTGGGGTTTTTACTGTTATAACCAAAAAGTTCCTGCGTATTATTTTCTAATCTGACACCTGTGTAAACATCAAAGACCGACGTAACGGGCAGTTTAATAGCTACATAACCAGCATTCAGATAATTATATGATTCGTAAGAGTCGCTCTTATTCGTGGTTTCATCTAACCTGATTCCTGTCGTATAATTAAAGTTAGATGCATTGAAAATCTCATCGAATGACAAATATGCCAAACTATCGTTATACATAAAAGGATTAATCACGTAGCCCAGTTTTCGGGCGCTAAAAACTCGGCTTTTATTTTCAATAAAGAGCCCCGTTTTAATCACGGGTTTATGGAGACCTTCCTTAAGTTGATGCTCATAATTCAATGCTCCGATTAAAATATTTTCGTCCATTTTAATAAAAGTTCTGCCTGAAAGTCCAGGATTAGCAGCAAAACCAAAACTTACATGATATTTACCGTAATAAGGACTCGAAGGATCTTCATCATTTAGCGTAGTAGAAATTCTTCGGATATCCGGTTCATTTCGACTTGCATAGGAATATCCCAGGGTATAGTTAATCTTCGACAAATCGCGTCTGAATTTATTTTCACCGCTGAGTTGTCCTGAATAGGTAAAACGATTAAGAAAATAATACTCATAGGATTTTATGGTATTGCCTCCGTAATTATCGTATCCTTCACGTATGGTTGTTCTATTTAATCCATTCTGATTTATCAGATTACGAAATTCAAGCTTATTGTTTTTGCCATAAATAAGCGACCAATTATGTAACAATCCAACTTTGGATTTTTGAATTATTTGGTTGTCGTTAAACTTAAAGCCATACACGGCTTCATCATTAACATTATCATACGACTGATATGCTGCTCTAAAAATGTCTCTATACTCAGATGAAAAGCCATAATTTAATGATGTAATATTTCCAACGGAAAAAATCCCGGCTGTAAAACGGCTTGCCAAAGAAAAGGAGAGACTTTGATCGGGCAAAATTGTTTTTTGAGAAACAGACCAATCGTTATTTAGTTCTTTGCTTAAATCAAGTACTTGTTGTTTATCCGACTGATTTTGAGATGCCATTAAATATAGAAAAGCCTGAGAAGAAGGAAAATTGTCTGGTAGTTTTCTGGTGCCATCATCGGTTCCAAGCCAATCAAGACTACCGCCTTTGCTTACAAGTCTGCTAGAGAAAGTGGTGTTTTGCCTAAAAGAACTACCATAGCTAATGCTAAAACTCTTTTCCTCAGGGATATTTTTTGTGTAAACAATAATAGATGCTCCGGCAAAATCACCCGGCAATTCGGGCGCTGGCGTCTTAAATATCAAAATGTTATCTATTAGTCCACTGGGAATTAAATCGAAAGAAAAGGCGCGTCTGTCTGCTTCAAAGCTTGGAGTAGAAGCTCCGTTTAACCAAACACAATTATATCGCTCACTTAATCCACGAACTACAACAAAACGACCATCGTTAATCGTTATTCCTGGGATACGTTTCATTACTTCCGAAGCATCTTTATCCTGCGATTTAGAAATTTGTTGAGCAGAGACACCATTAACAGCCAAACTACTCGCTTTTAAAGTAGATATCATAGAAATTTCGGAATCTGTTCTGCGAACAGCAGTCACGGTTGCACTGTTAAGAGAAATGACAGATTCTTCTAGTTGTATATTAACTATTAATGGATCTCCATTTTCAATCTTAACCTTAGAAACAATTTTTGACTTGTATGAGATATAAGAGACGACCAGATTGTAAGTGCCATAAGGTATCTCTTTAATTAAGTATTCGCCATCCAAATTGGAGGATGTTCCATTGGAAGAACCTTGAATTAGCACATTAGCACCCACAATAGTTTCACCACTTTTAATATCAGTAATCACGCCTTTTATTTGTCCTTTCTGACCCATTGAAGAAAAACTAATAAAAGACAATGTACAAAGGGCAAAAAATACTAACCAATATTTCATTTTACATATATTTTAGTGAGACAAATGTATTCAACCAATATTACCTGAATATTAACTCAGAGTTAACAGTAAATCATATAAAAAAAAACTTCTGAAATACTCAGAAGCTTTTTCTCATAAAAACAAAGTATTGATTAATAAGCGGTGTTCTGGGGATCAAAATTGGTCCAATTCAATGTCCAATCTGTAGCACCCATAGCGCCAATAAATGTTTCGGTAGTAAAGAATGAGTTAGATAAATATGAATTTGTAAATAATGCTGCATTAAGTACAGGTGATCCAGCTTGAGGTTTGAAGTTAGGACTTGACAAATTATAAGGATCAGTAATCATTAATGAAGTGTTGGTTGCTAATGTATCATTATGTCTCGAAGCAGTCATAAAATAGGTTCTTTCAAAGTCGGAAGCAAAAAATGTACTCATACCAGCAATTCTGCAGTTTTCGATACGAAGTTCATCATTTGTTGCATTAGTCTGACTTGCCGTTCCATCAATAAATAATCCAGTAGGCCATGCAGTAAATACTGAATTAAAGATTGAGATACTACTGTTTCTGCGAAGATGCATTACTCTTTTAAAGTTACTTGCTACGTTTGTGCTGGCATCTACTTTTGGGCCAAATACACTGATATTGGAAAAAATTGGTTTTGTTTGTGGCAGATTAGAAGAACCACTTCCGTCGTTATCAGATTCAAAGGAATTTGAACCACTCATATCGGCAATATTAGGATCTCTGAGAGAAATTCCATATTGTATCATTCCCTGATAACCATAATCGGTATCAAAATCATCGTCCCAACCTCTGAAAGCGATAAGATATTTGGCATTAACTTTACCGCCAAACCATTCATATGAATCATCACCACTAAAAGAGACCTGAATATGATCAATTGTTGTTCCTGATCCAACACCACCGCAGGTAAGTCCATTTATTTCTTTATCTGTAGCAAAAGGAATTCCGGGGAATTCAATACGAACATAACTTAATACACCTGAGTTATCGTTATCAACCGGACTTGAACCGCCGCCATATATTGAACCTACACCACCTTCAATTTCGGCTTCTCCGCCAGAAACATTGATAGTTGCTTTACCACAAAGAATAATACCACCCCAATCACCATAATTACGTGAGCCGGCAGGCTGATCCGAAGTAAAAACAATAGGATTGGTTGCTGTTCCCTGGGCCATTATTTTTCCGCCTCTTTCTATTATGAGTGTTCCTTTGGTCGTTTTTTCTCCTTTAATAATGGTTCCTGGTTCAATGGTTAAAGTGGCACCATCTTTTACATAAACAAAACCACTCAATACATACTTGTTTACTGCTGTCCATGTGGTATTTGTTGTAATATTTCCACTAACAGTAATCGTTGTACCGGTAGGATCCGGATCTGGTTCTGGATCATCCGTTTTCTTTTTACATGATGTAGCAATGGTCAACATCACTAAACACATGGCAATAATTCTGCCTGTACCGATTTTTTGAAGTTTTAAACTCATTTTTTTCATTTTTTTATAATTTTTATTTCGGTACAAAAGTGCAACTCAGTTCTTAACTTAATATTATCTGAAAATTACTAAACTATGAAATGTTTATTAACTCTATAAGTTTGATATATTGACACATAGTAAAGTTTATCAAAATTGATATGAACTAAATATTACCAATTAGGAATTAAACATATCTTTTACATTAATTAATACAACTAAGCCTTACTTTACTTCAAATTACTCCTGATTATTAAACCAACGAAATCTGAAATAATTTTTATTGGAGCCTATGAATTTAACCGCTTATCTGGACATACTCAAAGTTTATAGCTGAAAAATCATTTTCTAAAGATCCATTTAAACAAACACTTATTAATTTATTAACCTTAAAAAAACATCTTGTTCATATAGTAAGTATACTTTCGTAATGAATAATTTTTTGTATGGTTAATAACAGAAAAATCAGAATACTTGTCATTGACGACAAGAATGATATGCCCGAATATTTATCGGCTGTATTTAACCAGGATGATTTTCTTATACAGCAAGTGACTAATGGATTAAACATTCACGATATTATTAAGGAAGCGAATCCAGATATCATTCTTTTAGAAATTGCTTTACCCTATTTTGACGGTATTGAGATTTGTGAATCTATTAGAAAGGAAAATGCCTTTGAAAGAATACTGATCATTTTCCTTAGCTCTCAAACCGATGACTACACTCAAATTGCAGCCTTTGAAGCAGGGGCAAACGATTTTATTAATAAACCTGTAAGACCTAAGGTACTTTTAAGTAGAATTAATGCCCTTACCAATAGAATTTCCTTTAGTTCAAAATCATTGAATTCGAAAGAACATCATGAAATTACACAACTTGAAGAACTAAAAATTGACAAAGAAAAATATCTTATATTTTATAAAAACGAACGGATTATCCTTCCCCGCAAAGAATTTGAAATTGTATGTCTGATGGCATCCAAACCCGGCAAAGTTTTTTCAAGAGAAGAAATTTATAGGAGCATCTGGAAAGAAGATATTCATAGCAGCAACCGAACCATCGATGTGCATATGCGAAAAATAAGAAACAAAATTCATGAAAGTATTATCGTAACTATCAAAGGTGTTGGCTATAAACTGGTTTCTAAATAAATTACTGTCACCGTTTATATTAAAAAGTTACCGTTTTATCAGCCCACACGACAAGATTGACACAATCTATCATGTTCGACATGGGGCAATTATCAGTAGCCTTCAATTGTCTCGATTTTAAGCAGGTTCCACAGGCCAGAATTTCGCCCCCTGCATGAATAAATGCTTGTAGTTGTTCATCTACGTTAAACTTCTCGTGTGTCAGACCTTCGCATTCGACGGCTTCGCCCATAAGAAAAACTTTTGTTTCGTGTCCCTGTTTTTTGGCAGTCACAGCAAAACGAAAGGCATTCCAGGCTTTCTCTAATTCTTTTGTTTCGAGTATTACAGCTATTTTCATGATACCATTTTAAGTGTATAAGAATTTTAAAATTAGTTTTTTTTCGTTAATTTATTTGATGTTGGATCAACGTTTTATCATTTTTACAGCCTTATATATTTGACCTGCATTTATCTCGCAGATATATGTTCCCGTTGGCAAAAATTCAGAAGGAACGGCTCTTTCAAATTGTTCGCCTTCTATCATGAATTTGTCAATAAAGACCATCATTCCAGAAGTATTGAAATAAGCGATGGATATTTCCCCCGAATAATGTACTGGCAGATTAGCGCTTATCACCGATTTTCCATACACCGGATTAGGGAATACTAATGCCCCAAAATCTGGTACGACAGGATATTCCATCACTTTGGTATTCAATCCGGCATTGGAAATGGGCTGCCACTCTTGATACCACCAGGAATAACGATATACCCCTGCCGATGTCAAAGCAAAAAGAGTACTATTGCTACTGGAACCAGAGTCACCATAAACAGTAAGACCTTGCACATCAGGCTTACCAAAAACTCGGGGCAATCCTGTGTTTGACAACGGATACCAATGTTCTACAATCCAGTTGTAGTTTAATACTACGGTGTCTGAAAAGACAAAGAGTCCGCTTGAATTGCTAATTTTATTATTATACACTGCCAGTTGTGAAATCCTGACGGTATCGTTTTCTCTTGTCAGTCCATCTGACGATAAAGAATACCACTCCTGATAATACCAGCTGTAACGATAAATAGAGGTATCACTAATACAATAAAGGCCGCTTGTATATGAAGACTCGCTATCGTAGGCCGCCATTTTTTGTATCGTTTGTGAAAATAACGTATTGGCAGTCAATGCAAAAACAATGTAAAGAATATTGAATTTCATACAATTTAAAATTTGTGGTTTGCAACAAAAATGATGCTAGAAAGTTATTATCAAATGGGGGGTGTTTTAATATTTGCCAGTAAAAGCTAGTCAGATCCCGAATTTTTCGTTGAATCTACAACCATTATTAGTTTTTTATTGCAAATACATTTACTTTTTACATCATTTGAATTTTGCAAAATTAAAATAATCATGTAATTTCACTTCTCCATTTATTAAGGTTTAAACCTTCATTGGAAATTAAAAAATAAGATAGATGAAAAGATTGTTAAACGTCCCATTTATTATTCCTGCCCTTGGAATTATAGCCAGTTTTGTTCTTTTTATAATTGCTGCTAGTAGTCAAGATATGACTTTAATTATGACAGGTTTGGTGATACTTCACCTTTCTGTATGGATAATGGCCATTAAGTTTTTTCTTACCGCCATTGGTTTTTTCAGCGCAATATTAGATTCAAAATAGCAATTATAAAAACTGAACGATTCGATTGCTCAAACGAGTCGACTAATCTCCATCCTAGTTTCGTCGTTTTTATAATAAGTTTAGATTTCATATTTTTATTATTCTTCTAAAAGCATTATCTTTCGAAAAAATAAGAAAAGATGCCTTCTATTGATGTACAACAACTACGACTGGATTTCCCCCTTTTACAAAGAAAAACGTATAACCGTCAGATCGTCTACTTTGACAATGCTGCAACGACCCAAAAGCCTTCAAAAGTAATTGATATTACTTCCGAATATTATCAAAAATACAACAGTAATATACACCGTGGCGTTCATTATTTAAGCGAAAAAATGACTGAGGCCTATGAAAATGCAAGGTCTACGGTTCAGAAATTTATCAATGCACAACATATTCACGAAGTTATATTTACCTCTGGAACAACCGACTCTATTAATCTCGTAGCATTTTCTTTTGGAGAAAAATTCGTCCACGAAGGAGATGAGGTAATTGTTTCACACATGGAACATCACAGTAATATTGTGCCTTGGCAAATGTTGTGTGAAAGGAAAAAGGCGGTATTAAAGGTTATTCCAATGAATCCAGCCGGGGTTCTTGATCTCGATGCATTAGAATCACTTATTTCTCCCAAGACAAAAATTGTTTCTGTTGCACATATTTCAAATTCACTAGGTACAATCAATCCTATTGACAAAATTATTGCCATTGCGCATAAACACAATGTGCCTGTAATGATAGATGGAGCTCAAGGCATACAACATTCTATCGTTGATGTCCAAAAACTTGATTGCGATTTTTATGCCTTCTCGGGTCACAAAATATATGGTCCTACAGGTATTGGTGTTTTATACGGAAAAGAAAAATGGTTAAATGAAATGCCTCCCTACCGTGGCGGTGGAGATATGATTAAGAATGTAAGTTTTGAAAAGACTGTATACGCCGATCTTCCTTTCAAATTTGAAGCTGGAACTACAAATTTCATAGGAGCTATTGGACTTAGCACCGCGCTCAAATACCTGAATCAGATAGGTATGGATAAAATTATTGCTTACGAAGAAGAGCTCAAATTGTACGCCCATAGGAAACTTATTGCCATTCCCAATCTTACTTTTTATGGTTCTTCTGACAAAAAAGCTGGAATTTTTTCTTTTCTGATCAATAAAATTCATCATTTCGACACAGGACTGATGCTTGATAAAATGGATATTGCGGTAAGGACCGGAACTCATTGTACTGAGCCTGTTATGTCATTTTTTGGCATTCAGGGAACAGTGAGAGTTTCGCTCTCATTTTACAACACAGAAGACGAAATTGATTATCTGGTTGAATCTATCAATAAAGTTAAGCAACTTTTCAAATGACAATTGACGAAACACAAAACCAACTGGTGGAAGAATTCTCCATATTTACAGACTGGACTGATAAATACGGGTATCTAATTGACTTAGGCAAAGAAGTCCCCGAAATGGAAATGAAATTTAAAAACAAACAAAATCTTATTTCCGGATGTCAATCTCAAGTTTGGCTCTATACAGAGTTTAAGGATGGGCGAATATATTTCCATACCGATTCCGACGCAATTCTAACCAAAGGTCTGGCTTGGCTATTAGTTAAGGTATACAACGGACATACTCCTGATGAAATACTGGAAACCGAACCTTGGTTTATTGAAAAAATCGATTTGGCACAGCATCTCTCTCCTACCCGTTCCAATGGTCTATTGGCAATGGTTAAGAAGATAAAAATTTATGCCATGGCTTATAAAGCTAAAAGTTCAACTTAAAAACCATGTTATGAATCCTGAACTAGAATCCCACATAATTGATACTTTAAAAAACGTATATGACCCTGAAATACCGGTGAACATATATGATTTGGGATTGATCTATAAAGTGGAAGCCGACGAAGACGGGAAAATCAATATAACTATGACGCTGACGGCTCCTAATTGTCCTATGGTTGATGAATTGCTTCAGGAAATTCACGATAAAATTAAAGCCATAGATAAAGTTAGTGATTTGAATATTAATGTAGTATTTGATCCTCCATGGGATAGGAGTATGATGAGTGAAGAAGCTATGTTAACCTTGGGCTTGATATAACATATCAGCAACATTTTAAGCTTATTACAAACCATTCTTCAAGTTATTAAAATTCTTAATAAAATATTTTTTTTATTTATTATTTAGTATAAATTTGTCACACATTTTGATTTATGTCAAATGTTTAAATTTATTATTAACTAAAACCGTTTAGGTATGAAAATTTTTACTTTAAGTTTTTTCTCCATTCTTTTTGTTTGCTTATTTAACTTTTCAGTTAGTGCGCAACCTGGCGCTACATGCGCTGAAGCTGTAGTTGTTTCGTCTGTTCCCTATACAGCTACTGGCTTAACCACCGTAGGAACAACTTATACCGGTATTGCTTGTAGCGGGACTTTCCCGAATTATATGAGTGGTGCTGATTATGTTTTTTCATTTACTCCTGCAGTAACTCAGACTTATGGGATAGTTTTATCCGGCACTTCACCTACGGCTTCAATATTTGTAACTGATGTATGTCCAGATAATGCATCTGTTGCTTGTATTGCAAATATTAATTCTACTATGGGAAATCCTACCTTAAGCGTACCATTAACTGCTGGAACGACTTATTTTATTACAATATCTACTGTTAGTTTGGCTGCCGCTACAACAAACTTTGATATTCTAATTGATGCTTGCAATGGAACTCCTACTCCTAATTTTACTTTTACACAGAATGCATTAGATGTAACTTTTACAAATACATCAACCAATGCTTCTACTTATGAATGGTTCTATGGTGACGAACTAATTGCTTTCCCCAACCCTATTGCCTTTGGTGAACTTGTTGAAAACCCAACCCATACATTTACTAGTTATGGCGATCATGAAGTTGTATTAATTGCAACAAATTCATGCGGAAGTGCAGATACTATTATTCAAACCATTACATTAGTTTGCCCTGGGACAGCCCCTGTAGCTGATTTCACTTACAATCAAACCGGAGCTGACGTTGCTTTCCAGAGTACTTCCACAGCTGCTGATTCAGTAGGTTGGTATTTCGGGGATGAAATATTACCCATTAATCCATTTACTTCACCTACTACAACAGAAGCTGCTCCTTCACATACTTATACTTCAAATGGGTCCTTTACTGTAACTTGTATTGCCTATAATGAATGTGGCAGTGATACTACAACTCAAGTAATAACTATTACAACAGTTTCAGCAGGTTCTATCTTTTCAGAAAATATTTCTGTAGCATGCTTCCCTATTCCCGCTGAAAATGTACTAAATGTAAATATTAGCGGTAATACTTCTGATGTTCAAATACTTTTAATTAATGATTTAGGTCAAATTGTATATTCTGTGAATAGCAAATCAAATAATCATGTAATTGATATTTCTAAATTCAGTAAAGGTGTTTATACAATCAATGTAAAAACCAATTCAACAATTCAGATTCAAAGAATACTGTTTAAATAATATTATCAATTTTTTTAAAAAGGCTGTCAAGTATGTGGCAGCCTTTTTTTTATAATTTATTTCAAAAATATTTAATCTATTCACTATATAAAAAATCAAATATCAATTTATTCAAGTAGCATATGAAAGCAATAGTTTTTAAAGTGTTAATGTAATAATTGAGAAATAATTTTTATGATGTGTCATTTTCACTAAATTTGCAGAAACAAGTCAAAAAAATGAAAAATTGGGTCAGTTTAGTTTTGCTTCTATTAGTTTTAAGCAGTTGTAGTTTCTTTGAAGCAAGTACTAAAGATTTAGTTGAAAAAGATGGATTTAACTATTTAAAAGGGACACGGAAACTCTTTTCAGGAAAAACAATAGATTATTATGACAATAACCAGGAAAGTCTGATATACAACTGGAAAGAAGGAGTTAAGCATGGTTATTGTGCAGCCTGGCATGAAAATGGGCAACAAGAATTCGAAGGTACATATAACATGGGAATCAAAGACGGAGAGTATAAAGGCTGGCATGAAAATGGGATTCAAGCCGTCTCAAGGTTTTATAAAAATGGCATTGAGCATGGTGATTGGATAGTGTGGTATTCTAACGGAAATATTAAAGAGCATGGCGCCTATAATATGGGCAAACGCGAAGGTAAATGGGAGTGGTTTTACGAAAATGGCGTTAAATGGATCGAAATTACTTTTAAAGATGGTCTGGAACATGGACTTTGGACAGCTTGGTACGATAATGGACAAAAGCGTGAAGAAGTAAATTATCAACATGGAAAACGTGATGGACTTTGGTGTGAATGGTACCCTAACGGAAAAACTCTTACTAAAGGGCTTTATTCAATGGGGATGGAAAACGGCAACTGGTATACATGGAACGAAGACGGGCAACCAAAATTCGAGATTTTCTACGAAATTGGTGTTGAAATTAGCCGCAAAGATTTTACCAAGTAAAAAAAACCGGAAAGAATCCGATTTTTTATAAGAGCATTTTTGACAAGCTAATGTTGTCAATTTGTTTTACTTAATTCATTACAAAACTATAGTCTACACCATTCACTGTAGCTACTGCATTGGCATCACAATCACCGGATCCATAATTCACAATCACATCGGGATTTCCTGTGGAAGATAAAGTAAGAACTCCTGCACGTATCCAACGACAACCAACAAGTACATCCAAAGAGGTGTTAATGGTGATATTAAAAGCACCACCATCCGAAGCAACGCCATTAGCTGTTCCATCTATCAGATAAACATCATCATAAGGATTTAATATTGAAGTTTCACCGGCTACCCATGTATGAATACGACTTGTATTCCAGGTAAAAGTAGTTCCATCAGGTTTGGTTACAAGTGCATTATTAACGGTTACAGAGTATTTCAGATAACCATCATTATTACGTCCTTGATTTATTACAGTCTTAGTCCCTTCTACTTTATGATCGTTAATATAGAAATTATTTGGTGTAACAATGATAGTACAACCCGAATCACGATACCAGGTACTAACAGTATAAATCAGTTTCCCACGACGATTACGAAGATCAGTTCCTAAGCAGTTGGTTGTTCCAAAATCTACAGTGACAGTTTTTGGCCAGGTAACAGCATCAAATGGAGCAATGGTAACTGTAGCACAATTCCCCCATAATGCATCGGAAACAGATTTAGTTCCATCACAAGAATCATCCATTTTACGAGAAGCATTATCAACCTGTTTAAAGACATCATCAAAAAGATTTTGAGCTAGTGCATTTTCCTGAGCAGCTAACACATTGTCGGTTTTTATCTCATCGGCCTTGTCCTTTTTACAGGAAATTACAATAGCAGTGATAGTTACAACCACGACAAGCAAGTAAAATATTTTTTTCATAAAAATGCTTATTTATTTCAAGCAAATATAAAACAATTCATTATTTTTACAAAATAAACTAAAAATCGCATCTAACTAAATTTCAATTATATGAAGTCACAGAAACAATCAAAAAAATTTGTTTACTATTTCGGAGGGAAGAAAGCTGAAGGAAAAGCTGACATGAAAAACCTCCTGGGTGGAAAAGGAGCTAATTTGGCCGAAATGGTTAATTTAGGTCTGCCAGTGCCTGCCGGACTTACCATTACTACCGAATGTTGTACAGAGTATTATGACAATAACTGTCAGCTTCCAAAATCGTTGAATGAAGAAGTATGGGCTGGCATGAAAAAGATAGAAGCCGAAATGGGCATGAAATATGACGATGCAAATAATCCCCTGCTCTTATCTTGTCGTTCAGGCGCCCGCAGTTCTATGCCTGGTATGATGGACACTGTTTTAAATATTGGTCTTAGTACGAAAACCATACCCGGTCTGATTAAAAAAACTAAAAATCCTCGTTTTGTATGGGATTCATATCGTCGACTTATCATGATGTATGCCGACGTAGTAATGGACAAAGCAGAAGGTCTTGACAAAAACATCCGCAAAAAGTTGGATGACATGCTGGATGATTATAAGAAAAAGAAAAAAGTAAAAGAAGATACACAACTTACTGCAGAAGATTTACAGATTCTTTCAGAAGAATTCAAAAAAAGAGTTAAGAAAGAATTAGGAAAAGCATTCCCTGATGACGCCAAGGAACAACTTTTTGGAGGTATCATGGCTGTTTTCAAAAGCTGGAATGGGAAAAAAGCCATTTCTTATCGTCGTATAGAAGGAATTCCTGATGATTGGGGTACTGCAGTTAACGTTCAAGCAATGGTATTTGGTAACATGGGTGATTCTTCAGCTACCGGTGTTGCTTTCACCCGCGACCCGGCCACTGGCATGAACATCTTCTATGGCGAATGGCTGGTTAATGCGCAGGGTGAAGACGTCGTCGCAGGTATCCGCACGCCCAATCCTTTAAATAAGGAAACTAAAAACGAACAGAACAAGCATCTGAAGAGCATGGAAGAATCTATGCCAAAAACATATAAAGAACTGTGGAAAATCCGTCAGATTCTTGAAAAGAACTACCGTGACATGCTGGATATCGAGTTTACCATTCAGGAAGGTAAATTATATATGTTGCAGTGCCGCGTTGGAAAACGTACAGGTACCGCTGCTCTGGTAATGGCAATGGAAATGCTGAAAGAAAAGCTTATCGACGAAAAAACCGCCGTTATGCGCGTAGATCCTGCTCAGCTAGACGAACTACTGCATCCCATTTGTAATCCTGCCGAAGAAAAGAAAGTTGAAATTCTGGTTAAAGGTCTGCCTGCAGGTCCTGGCGCTGCTGTTGGCAAACTTGTTTTCACTGCAGAAGATGCCGTTGCATGGGCTCGTAAAGGCGAAACCGTCATTCTGCTTCGCGAAGAAACAAATCCCGAAGATGTTGAAGGTATGCGTGCTGCATCAGGTATTCTGACAGCTCGTGGAGGTATGACTTCTCATGCTGCACTCGTTGCCCGCGGTTGGGGTAAATGTTGTATCGTAGGTGCTGGCAAACTTCATGTAGATGCTAAAAGAAAAACAGCAAAAATAGAAGGTTCCAATATAATCCTAAAAGAAGGTAATGTAGTTACCCTTAACGGAACCAAAGGTCACGTTTACAATGCTGGTCTGAAACTTATGGATGCTTCTGAAAATCCACTTTTCAAAGGCTTCATGAAGATAGTAGATACTTTCCGTACCATGGGTGTCCGCACTAATGCCGAAACAGCTGCTGATGCAAAAATTGCCCGCGAATTTGGTGCAGAAGGTATTGGTCTCTTCCGTACCGAACATATGTTCTATGGTAAAGGTTCAGAAAAACCCTTATTGGCTTTACGCAAAATGATCCTCAGTAATACTAAAGAAGAAAGAGTAAAAGCTCTCAACGAACTTTATCCCTATGTAAAAAAAGACATTAAAGCTACTTTGCTTGCTATGGATAATCTTCCTGTAACTTTCCGTCTGCTCGATCCT
>PHDH01000059.1 GCA_002840935.1 Bacteroidetes bacterium HGW-Bacteroidetes-21
ACGACTTGAATCATCGCAAATACGTAATTTTTTTATTTTTATTTTAATGTTCTTCGATTTAAATGCGTTTGCCCTGACATAATTTATCGGTAATAAATTCCTTTTTGAAAAATTTAAGTAGATTTGAAAAAAAAAGTTTTGAGCCCCTTACTTGTTTTTACTGTCATTGCTGTTTATTTTTCTATTCTGGTTCTGGTGTCGCTACTAACATCCAGAAAAGCAACCTCCGAAACTTTTTTCAGAGGTAACCGCAGTTCTCCCTGGTTTCTGGTTGCTTTTGGAATGATTGGCGCTTCCATTTCCGGGGTTACTTTTATCTCGGTTCCCGGCGATGTAGGAAATATTGCTTTTGGATATTTTCAGTTAGTCTTAGGCTATATTCCGGGCTACATGTTTATTTATCTGGTTTTGCTTCCCATGTATTATAAGTACGATCTGATTTCCATTTATTCATTTTTAGGCAGACGGTTCGGGAAAGTGTCCTATAAAACAGGATCTATTTTCTTTCTTGCATCCCAAACCATGGGGGCTTCCCTGCGACTTTTTTTGGCAGCATTGGTTCTACAAATAGCCTTTTTCAATGCTTTTGGTATTCCTTTCATTATCACCGTAGCTTGTACCATTGCACTGATCTGGCTTTACACTTTCAAAGGTGGCATTAAAACCATTGTGTGGACGGATACTTTGCAAACCATGTTCATGCTTACAGCCATGGTATTGACTATTTTTTCCATTTCCAAAGCCATGGGTTACGATTTCTCTGGTATGGTGAATGCCATCGTTGATAGTCCTCAAAGTAAAATATTTAACTGGGACTGGTCGTCGAAGCAAAATTTCTTTAAACAGTTTTTCTCCGGAGCCTTTATTGCCATCGTAATGACGGGACTGGATCAGAATATGATGCAAAAAAATCTTACTTGTAAAACTTTACGTCATGCTCAGAAAAACATGTTCTGGATGAGCCTTTCGCTCATTCCTGTTAATCTTCTTTTTTTAAGTCTTGGCGTACTTTTATATTCCTATGCCGCATCGCACGGAATTGCCATCCCCGAAAGATCAGATGAGCTTTTCCCACTAATCGCGCTCAAACATTTCGACTGGTATGTGAGTTTGCTTTTTCTGCTAGGAATTACTTCTGCTGCCTTTTCTAGTGCAGATTCTGCGCTTACAGCCCTCACAACTTCATTTTGCTACGATTTTCTAGGCTTTGAGAATAAAAGTGAAGAAATACGCAAAAAACAACGAGTGAAAGTCCATTTGGCTTTTTCGTTGTTAATGCTCATTGTCATTGTCGTCTTCAAAGAACTTAATGATTCCAGTGTTATCCAGGCTGTATTTACTGTTGCCGGATACACTTATGGCCCTTTACTCGGACTATTTTTCTACGGACTTTTTACCAAATGGCGAGTCTACGATAAGGCCGTTCCTTTTTTCGCTGTGGCTTCGCCATTATTGACCTATTTGATTAGTTTTCTGGCTAAAAAATATGGCGACTATTCCTTCAGTTATGAGCTTCTTATGCTGAACGGAATCATTATGTTCGGATTATTAGGACTCAGTTCGGTTCTAAAAGCTGAGCCAGTCAAATAAAGGGAAGCACTACCAGAATGTTCTAGAAAAAAAACTCAATTACCTCAACAAAAACCGGGCTGTTCTACGACTTTTTTGTTGTAATAATATTTCTTTTCCGGTGATGATTTTATTGATGGCTTCTTCGTTATAATGACGGATAGTGTAGAGTTCAAGATGCTGATTGTAGAGCACCCTGAAATCGTTCCGCATTTCACCAATAAAGTAAAAAATCCGGCTTTCGTCATTGTCAGCCACAATTGAAAAACTGATAGCGGAATTCTGCATCAAATTAACCTTGATCCTATATTTTGCCAGACGGGCAAAAATTTCGCTGAGATTATCCTCAGCAATAAATGAAAAATCTTTTGGCTGAATAGAAATCAGCACTTGATTATCTTTGCGAATATAAATGGGTGGAAACGAAATTTCGTCTTTCACTTCGTGAATGATTGTTCCAGCTTCTTCGGGATTTGAAAAGGGTCTGACATAAAGAGGAATATTCTTATTCTGGAGAGGTTTCATGGTTTTTGGGTGAATTACCTGAGCTCCGTAATAAGCTAATTCGATAGCTTCCCTGTAAGAAATTTCACTGATCTTAATTGTATCAGGACACCAACGTGGGTCGGCGTTAAGTATGCCCGGGACGTCTTTCCAAATGGTGGTAGATTCTGCTTTGAGCACATAAGCCAGAATGGCTGCAGAATAGTCGGAGCCTTCTCTTCCCAATGTTGTGGGGATATTAGACAAGGTACTTCCAATAAATCCTTGCGTGATGTAAATGGCTTGTCTGTCGGTAAAAACTTCCTGGGCAATGGATGCTGTTGTATCCCATTCTATGCGGGCTTCACGGTAGGTACTGTCGGTGCGGATTACTTCGCGGGCATCGACCCATTGTAGTGTTACTCCGTTTTCTTTCAGATAATGAAAAACAATGATGGACGAGAGTACTTCACCGAAATGAACAATTTTATCGTACTCAAAATCACGATTCATGGATGGCTTTTTGTCTGTCAGGTTTTTTATTTCCTGAAATACTTGGGCTATCTTCTCGAAAACTTCTGCGTCGGAATTGAAAAGTTCTCGCATAATGCTTTCGTGGAATTCTTTAATTTCAACAAATTTTTCTTCCAGCCCCGGCATTCCTTTCACATAGAGGTTCTCTATGCTTTCCAGGGCATTGGTCATTTTTCCCATGGCCGAAATAACGATAATGAGGCCATTGTTTTTTTCTTTCGAAACGATTTTTGTCAGGTTCCTGACACCTTCAGCATCTTTAACCGATGCACCACCAAATTTGTATATTTTCATGATTTTAAAAAAAACTGTCTTAACAGGCTAAGCCATATTAAGACAGTTGGTATAGTGTTAAACTTAGACTATTCGAAAGGTTTTACTTTCGGGAAATTATAATCAAAACGTATTGCTTTGGGTTTGTCGACCATATACGAAAGGAAGTCCATATATCTTTCGTTGAAATGGAATTCGCTTTGATCGTAATATACCTCGGGTAGAGGCTGATTTCCGATATTGCCCATGTCTACAGTGCTGGTATTGAATTCTTCCAGTTCCTGATAGGAGCATATTTTTGATAACACAGGCATTTTGCCATAATCTTCTCTCAGCAATAAATCCATAGCGCGATCGGCGAGAACGGAGACAAAGCGTTTATCGTAATTACGGCAATCTCCACTGCGGGCATAATATCCGATGTTCTGTGCGCGAGCCTGAATGCCGGTAGCTTTTTCAATTTCGGAAGCTACAACGCCGCTTACACCACCAAAACGGGGATGTCCAAAATCATCAACTTCGGACGATGCATAAACTACATCCACTTTTCCGGTTTTTTCATCATACCAGCGAAGGCCTTCGGAAACAGCGACTATAAGGAAATGCTTTTTAGTCTTGCTATAGATTTCACGAACTTTTTCGAATAAAGCCTGTTTGTTCTCTTTGGTGACAGGAAATTCGGGTATAAGAGAAATTTCTGCACCACCCATCATAGCTGCACCGCATAACCATCCGGCGTCTCTTCCCATGATTTCAAGTACAATAATACGGCTGTGTGATTCGGCTGTAGTCGCAAGGCGCGAAGTAAATTCTGCTATTCCTTTGGCTGCCGAAGGAAATCCGGGACAAAGTACAGCATTGATCAACTGACCGTTGTAATTGTGTATCGTTCTTGTATTTAGATCGTTGTCTATCGTTTTAGGAAAGCCAATAACGGGAACACCTTCCTGCTCATACAATTTTTTAGCAGCCCCATTGGTATCATCTCCGCCAATAGTTACCAGAACATCAATGCGATAACGTTTTAGATTGCGCATAATTTGTGCTACGCGTTCTTTGGCTTTGTCGCCAGAGAATGGGTTTGTGCGACTACTTCTAAGAGCAGTTCCTCCATATACGCCATCGTAAGGCTGATTGGTGAGTTCTACAATATCTCCATCGTCTAATAAACCCTTCCAGCCTTTCAGGATACCATATACTTTGTATCCCAGGATAGAGGCTCTGCTTTTAATCGCTTCAATACTGGCGTTGAGTGCTGCGGTGTCGCCGCCGCCTGTTAAAATAGCCAGTGTTTTTCCTTCACATATTCTTTTCGGTTGTGCCATATTGGTTATGATTTAATTGTTCAAACTTATAAAAAAAATAAATGTCATTCCTGATCTTCAGATTTTTTTTTGCTATTGATACAAACAGGTGAAATGAGCTTGTAATCAAATCTTTTAGTGTGGATAAATGATATATATCCATCCGAATTGCTTTTTTCCAAATCTTCTATTGATCCAAACCAGCTTCCCAGATAATCATCACTAAATACACGATCGTAGTCATTTACTCCAATGATAAGATTCTGATTAGGCTTATAACTTAGAATTTCAATAGTGTCGGTGCCTGTATATCCATACGAATTCCATTGAACAGGAGTCGTTGCATAAAAGTGGCTATAATCTTTTTCGTTTTCGGCTGGCGTTGAAATTGTCCAGTAAACATCTGGTAACCCTTTACCGAAAGAGAAGTCGGAGTTGTAGGGCGACCAAATACTATCGTTTTGAAGCTCCAGCCCATAGCAAATAAGTTTGGTGGAGTATATTTCTGGAATGTTCATCTGAAAGCGATAATAACCGCAGGAAAGCATTTCATTAATGGAAATTAATCCATCTGTTGATTTGTATTTTTTGTGACAATAAACACCTATCATTACACTATTCTTACCCTGAGGTAAATGATTGAAGTAATACATGGGAACTTGAATTCTGGCTGATAGGGTATTACGACTCCAATAAGATACTTCAAAAAAAGTGACTGTATTGTTTTTTAAAAGATTTGGGTTGTATACATAGGATGAAAAGGAAGGGGCTAAAGGAATAGGCTTATTGTCGGAGTAAAAGACAACTGAAATCTGGTAGGTGAATGTATCTTCCATGTTTTCATTCGAATTACGGGAAATCAAAAAATCGGGATTCCTGTATGCAACGGATAATACCATCATATTATCAGAAATATTAATCTCGGGTTTGAACTCTCCTTTTCCCTTGATTTCACTTACTTTCACTAATTTAGGATGCTCCGAATCAAGATATTTGTCCAGATCGCTGATGCAGGATGAAAAGAAAGAGATAAGCAGTAAGAATATTAAATATTTTCTCATCTGTTTTTTTTGTAAAAATAAGCCAATCAACACCGAAAAAAAAATAAATATTTCCCCCACATTTGTGAATAACTTTTAAGCGAGTACTTTTGCAATATTTTTAAAAAAACTGCGTTACAAAGGATTATTATGTTGGGCATGAAAAAATATATATATGGGTGTTTGGGTTTGATGTTGTTGACATCCTGTGATTTAATTAATCCAAAGGAAGAGGTTCCTGCGTATTTCAGAATAAAAGAGGCCCAATTGGTCACGGATGAAGGGATTGAAGGTGCAAATACTTCAAAGATTAATGATATCTGGGTAAATATTGATGGTAACAGACAAGGGACTTATGAATTACCTTCAACTTTTCCCGTTCTTGCAACAGGTTCCCGAAGTATGGTTTTCAGAGCCGGAATAAAGGTCAATGGAATTGCTGCCAGTCGCCAGATATACCCGTTTTTCGACTTTTATGAGTTCAGTATGAATCTGGAAGAAGATTCAATATATGAAATTACCCCAATTTTTCATTATAAAGATGCAACGATTTTTACCTGGCTCGAGAATTTTGAGGATGCCGGAATTAGCATGAAAAAGAGTTCACAAAGTGATACCATCATGGTGACACAACCTTATCTTGGGCAAGTAAGTAATTATGTCGGATATTTTGCTGTAGACGATACTCGTAATCGTTTTTTATACGAAACTGTGGATAGTTTTCCCAGGCCGGCTTCCGGAACAACTGTTTATCTTGAACTTGAATACGAATCGGATGATTATCTTACCGTAGGACTGAAACTAATTACTTCCCAGTATTCAACTTATGAACCTGTAATAACTCTTTATCCTCATCCCGATGGGTTGAATAAAATTTATATCGAGTTGGGGTCATTTTTAACTTCAAGTACTAGTGCTGTTTTTTATTCAGTTTATTTTTCTACATATAAACAAATAGATGCTCCAAAAGCTGAATTTTATATTGATAATATTAAACTTCTACGTTTCTGATGAATCGGAAATTACAAACCATAAAATATATTGTATTTGATGCGCTGGCTGCAGTGTCTGCATGGACGTTATTTTATGTTTTCCGTAAAACCTTACTCGAAACAGAAAAATTCGGCTATGATATTCCTGTCGAATTTAAAGGGACATTTTTCATTGCCTTGGCGATTATTCCAACATTGTGGTTGGTGCTTTATTACCTGAGCGGATATTATAAAGATGTATATCGGCGATCACGCTTAAAGGAATTGTGGAATACACTTTCGTTGACAGTTCTGGGAACTATTGTCATCTTTTTTGTCTTTATCCTCGATGATTATGTGGTTTCATACAAAGATTATTACATCTCGTTTTTTGCTCTGGCAGGAATCCATTTTGTACTGACTTATACTCCCAGACTATTTATAACCTCACGGACCATTCATAAACTCCAAAACCGCAAAATCGGATACAAAACCCTGATTGTCGGGAGTAATATCAAAGCAGTAAAATTGTTTAAAGAATTGTCTTCTCAGCCGAAGTCAGCCGGTAACGATTTTCTCGGATTCCTGAGTGTTCAGGAACAAAAGAAATATCAACTCGAAAAACGACTTCCCCATTTAGGGATAGTGAATAATATTAAGGACATAATCGATCAATATCAGGTAGAAGAGGTGATTATTGCCATAGAATCTTCCGAACACGATAAGATTAATTCTATTCTGAATCGCATGGAAGGTAAAAATGTAATTATTAAAGTAATTCCTACTATGTACGATATTCTAACGGGGAGTGTTCATATGACTTCGATTTATTCGTCCCCGTTGATTCAGGTTACTCGTGATCTGATGCCGGAATGGCAGATCAACATGAAACGGGTAATTGATGTTGTGGCGTCGTTCATCGCAATCATTATTCTGAGTCCTTTATATCTTTTTTTAATTTTTGGTGTCAGGGCTTCTTCTAAAGGACCGATTTTTTATAGTCACGAAAGAATAGGGCGTTATGGAAAACCTTTTATAATTTACAAGTTCCGTTCTATGTATATCAATGCCGAATCTAACGGCCCTGCATTGTCTAGCAAAGACGATCCCCGAATTACCCGCTTTGGCAAGTATATGCGAAAAATGCGCCTCGATGAAACACCCCAGTTTTATAATGTATTGATTGGAGATATGTCTTTGGTAGGTCCTCGTCCCGAACGCCAGCATTTTATAGATCAGATACTGCCCAGAGCACCTCATTATTCTCACTTGCAGAAAGTTCGTCCGGGTATTACTTCTTGGGGACAGGTCAAATTTGGTTACGCCGAAAATGTGGATGAAATGATTGAACGATTAAAATACGACCTGATATATATAGAAAACATGTCCCTATACGTGGATTTTAAAATTCTCATCTATACCATTAAAATTATTTTCCAGGGAAGTGGAAAATGAAAAACTATTTTTATTATTGAAATAACATTTAATAGATAAAAATTATTTCTATATTTGCAAAAACAAATAAAACAAATTGTATGAAAATTAAATTAGCTTTACTCTTGATGGTAGGAGCATTCTCCTTTATATCATGTAATCATGACGATGAAACAACACCAACGCCAACATCTCCAACAAGTTCTACTGCAACTTTAAATTTTACAATTAATGGTACCAGTTATTCTTCTACCAGCTTTAATAATACTTTAGTCTCTGCTTCACAAAGTGGTCAGTCGGGAAATAGAATGGATATCCGGGGAACCTTTGATAGCAATAAAACGTTAATATTGTCAGTCTCTAACTGGGATTGGCAAAATCCTCCAACAAATGGTGTTCTCGTTAAAAAATATGATACACAAGTATCAGGACCTAACGCAGATTGTCAGACTATTAGTGGAACCATGTATTGTGATGGTGCTTTAGGAACCTATATGTTTGGATCTGATTATCATATGACTATCAGTCAGGATGCTGGTTATATCGAGATTACATCTTGTGATCCGACCAGTAAAAAAGTGTCAGGTAATTTTTATTTTTTAGCATCAGATATATCCGAAACTGTATTTGATACCATTCAGGGTACTTTTACAAATCAAGTGTATATTATTCCCTAGTATATTAGTTGACTTTGAGTTGGTGCAAAGAAGTTTTTGAAGTTACCTTTTTATCCCATATTTAAAGGGATCAAATATTTCGAGACTGATATTGCTAACAAATACCGTATCTTTTCCTGTCAACCAGAAATAGGTTGTAAATAAATCTTTTTCACTCCGTGGCTCTGGGGTCATGTAAACAACTTCAACTTTGTTCCACTTATTTTCAATAATTGGCTTGTCAGAAATGGGTAATTGTGATTTGTAATTGTAACACTGTCCTTCGTATTCAAATGTAGTGACAATAGTCAACGGGTTTTCTGTGAGTGGTTTTGTCGGGAAAATATCTGCTGTTACTTTAATGTATGCATGGTCGTAATCAGTGATTTCATTAAATGGCAAACGGAAGGCGGGAGTGAAAATATTTAGTGAATCCATTAATATTCCTTTGCTTGAGGATGTATCAGCATTTCTCTTTCGAGATGAGTCGATACTTGCATCGTTCATATAATCGATGACTATTGTTTTTGAAAACAAGTAATCTTCAGGATTGGAAATGGTGTCTATACCAGTGGCTGAACGCTCGACCAACAACAGTTTCTTTGTTTCATCATCTACAGGAGACGTTCTAAATAAGGTGGCGAAATAGTACTTCTTCGTCATTCTTTCTGGGTGAATTATCTTCTCTTTATATTGCCAGGTCTGAAAAATATTCAGAAAAATAAAAAAGGCAAATAAAGTCACAATCCCATAACGGAACGTTTTTTTTAAAGCAAATATATGTTCGATAAAATAACCCAGGGGCAATACCATTACAGCGTACGACTGTGCAATGGCTCTGGAACTAAAAGAACCTGCGTACCACCAGTTTGTCCAGGCCGAGACTAAATAAAGATTGATGAGGAAAAAGAAAAGGATAGGGTAAAAAATACTGCGATTCTTTTTAAACATATAATATATTCCAATAATGGCGAATATCATCAAAGGAGTGTATATAAGCCAACCTTTCCTGAAGCTAAAAAGAAAATCAAAAATATGTGGATTTAAGAAGTCGAGTCCTTCTCCGGGATTAGTGTAACTGTTATAAAACCATAAACCTGTAGTGTATTTCCAGTACAACATCTGGGGTAAAAAGAGGAGAAAAGCAATGGCTATTGAAATAAAGACTTTAGCCTTGTTCTTAGAAATGAGTATCAGCTTGTCCTTTAGTGATTGTAGCGAGTATATATTCCATAAAACAGGAATGAGCAAAGCTACCGCATCGGTGGGCCTGATGAGCATAATGAACCCTGTAAGAAAACCCAGTAATATTGAGTTTTTGAATGTAGGTTTCGTATTCCATTGATAACTTGTTATAATTAGGCCACAATAAAAAGTATATAAATAAATATGTATAGACATGGGGAAACCCATTAAAAAAAGGATGTTTGTTCCAAAAAGTAAGGCTGTCAGGGTGTAAAAAGCAATATTCCGCTTAAAAAAAAGTAAGAGCATTTTCCAGGTAAGAAATATGCCCAGTAATGAGATCAACCAAAATGAAATGTATATAGCCCATTGATAGGGTGGAGAGAAACCGTCCTGCGCGTACCCAAACCATCCTGCACTGAAATGAGCAACAGTGAAGAAGGGGAGAAAAACAAAGGAAAGTCCTGAACTGTATTTAATGACATTTTTTCCGTCCTTACCGGGAGAAAATTGATAAAATGTGGCAGTACTGTTATATTTTGAATTTAATTCCTCGTATTTCTTCAAATTTTCTACCCCAGGATCATCATAGATGAATGTTGATGGCAGATATAAGTAATAACCGTAGGTGTCCCAAGATAAGCAATTGAAATTATTCTTTTTTAAGTGTAAAAACGCCGACACAGAGATAATTACTGTAAATAAAATAATTATTGATGCTTTGATTTGGGCTGAAAAATTCTTCATTCGTCTACATTATGATGCAAAAGTATATAATAATATAGTCTTTTCAAATTTGCATAACAGTCAAAATGTGAGTATGATAAATCTATTGTCATTATTTCTGTTATTAATAAATATAAAAAAAACGTTAAATAATTTTTTTGATTTGAAAACATATAGTAATTTTGGTAATCAAATACTGAAATATATTATTGTATGAAAAGACAGATTGTAAAAATCGATGAAGATAAGTGTACAGGATGTGGTTTATGTGTTCCAAATTGTGCCGAAGGAGCCTTACAGATTATAGATGGAAAAGTCAGACTAGTTAGTGATCTTTTATGTGATGGCTTGGGTGCATGTCTCGGGCATTGTCCCGAAGGAGCTATAGAAATTGAGGAACGAGAAGCAGAACCTTACAATGAAATAAAAGTAATGGACATGATGGTTAAGCAGGGGAAAAATACGGTTATTGCACATTTGAAACATTTAAAGGATCATAACGAGAATGGATTTTTGAAAGAGGGCATTACTTATCTTATTGATCATCAAAAGGAAATTGAATTTGATGTCAATGTAGTCATTGAAAATGTCAAATCCCCTGCTGGACACGATCATCATCATGGGGGAGGTTGTCCTGGAATGAAAACGATGTCTTTTGCAGCTAAAAATGAAGTTGATGATAAAGCTGTTAATCAGCCTACCGCACTCACGCAGTGGCCTGTACAGATGCATTTGGTAAATCCAGCAGCTTCTTATTTTCAGAATTCAGACCTATTGCTGGCAGCAGATTGTACAGCTTTTGCTTTAGGAAATTTTCATAGTTTTTGGCTTAAGAATAAAAGTCTGGCGATTGCCTGTCCAAAGCTGGATAGTAATACGGATGTATATATAGATAAACTGGTTGCCATGATCGATCAGGCTAAGCTAAACACAATTACTGTTTTAATCATGGAAGTACCTTGTTGCGGTGGCTTAATACATCTTGTGAAGCTTGCTTTGGATAAGGCTGCTAGAAAAGTACCTGTAAAGAAAGTGGTGGTTGGTATACAAGGTGAAATTCTACAAGAAGAATGGATTTAATGTTTAATTTTAAAATAGAAAAATTATGAGTATGTTTTGTTTTCAGTGTCAGGAAGCAGCCAAAGGAACAGGTTGTACAATCAAAGGTGTCTGTGGAAAACCCGAAGATTTATCCAATATGATGGATCTTATGGTATATGTTTCCAAAGGAATTTCATGGTGTGCGGTTGAGCATGCCAAAACCGGGAATGTTCGTCGAGAAGCCGATCTTTTTGTAATGGATGCTTTGTTTTCTTCCATTACCAATGCCAATTTTGACAAGCAGGCTATTGCAGAGAAGGTCATGAAGGGGCTGGCAATAAAGAGAAAATTAAAAGAAGGTCTCAGCGTAGCTGATATGCCTGATGCGGTGACATTTGAGGCTTTGACGTATGAAGAATGCGAAAATCAGGCTCCGCATAAAGGTGTAATGTTGACTGAAAATGAGGATGTTCGTTCCCTCAGAGAATTATTGATTTACGGAGTAAAAGGAATGGCCGCCTATGCAGAACATGCAGTTAATCTGCAAATGGAAGATCAGGAAATTTTCAACTTCATGCATAAAGCACTGGCTGCTACTTTGAACGATAAGTTAACTGCCGACGAGCTGGTAGGTTTGGTAATGGAAACAGGGAAATTTGGAGTAACAGCAATGGCCCTGCTCGACAAAGCCAATACATCCCGTTACGGCAATCCTGAACTTACAAAAGTCAATATAGGTACAAGAAATAACCCTGCGATACTTATTTCCGGACATGATTTGAGAGATCTTGAAGACCTCTTGATTCAAGCTGATGGGTCTGGTGTGGATGTATATACTCATAGTGAAATGTTACCAGCCCATTATTACCCATTCTTTAAAAAATATTCCAATTTTGTCGGGAATTATGGCAATGCATGGTGGAAACAGAAAGAAGAATTTGAGTCTTTTAACGGACCTATTCTTTTTACCACCAATTGTATTGTGCCACCTATGGAGAATGCCAGTTATAAGGATCGTATTTACACCACAGGTTCGTCAGGACTTAGTGGCTCAAAACATATAGGACATCGTCCCGAGGGTGGAATGAAAGATTTTTCAGAAATCATTGCCCATGCAAAACGTTGTCCTGTACCTGTTCAAATCGAAGAAGGTGAAATAGTGGGAGGATTTGCACATGCCCAGGTCTTTGCTCTGGCAGATAAAGTAGTGGATGCTGTAAAATCGGGCGCAATTAAGAAGTTTTTTGTCATGGCGGGTTGTGATGGCCGTATGAAAAGCCGTGATTACTATACCGAATTTGCTCAGCAATTACCAAAAGACACCGTGATTCTTACCGCAGGTTGTGCCAAATATCGTTACAATAAACTTGGTCTGGGTGATATTGGAGGAATTCCTCGTGTGTTGGATGCTGGTCAGTGCAATGATTCTTATTCATTGGCCGTCATTGCCTTAAAACTGAAGGAAGTCTTTCAACTGAATGATATTAACGAATTGCCTATTGCATATAATATTGCCTGGTACGAGCAAAAAGCAGTCATTGTACTACTGGCATTACTGTATTTGGGGGTGAAGAAAATTCACCTCGGACCAACATTACCCGCATTCCTGTCTCCCAATGTCGCCAAAGTATTGGTAGAAACCTTTGGTATTGCCGGAATTGGAACTGTTGACGAAGACATGAAAATGTTCTTGAATTAAACTATCTTTACTAACGAGTTTTTGCGGAGAATTTCTACTATCAGATTTTCTCCGCATTCACTCAATAAATATAAAATATTATGAGTCAGGAAGCATTTAAAAAAGCAGAAAAATTTACGCTGAATAATTCTGTAGATTATACCGATGGTGGAGTTATCAGTAAAATTATAACCCGCAATAATGCAGGTAATATTACTTTGTTTTCTTTTGATGAACAGCAATCACTGAGTGAACATACTGCTCCATTTGATGCCATGGTTCAGATAATTGAAGGAGAAGCAATGATCACGATAAATAAAGTTCAGTTTCAGTTGTTGAAAGGTGAGTGTCTTATTATGCCTGCAAACGAACCTCATGCGGTTTATGCAAAAACAAGATTCAAGATGTTATTAACCATGATTAAAGGTTAAAAATATGGATCCGGAAATTATTTGCCATTGCATGTCAATAAGCCGCAAAGAAATTAAAAAATTAATACTTGAAAAAAAAGTATCATCTCCTGTAGATGTTGCTAATTTGACTTTGGCAGGATCTGTTTGTGGCGCGTGCATTCCAGAAATAGAGAAAATGATTAGTGACGAAAAGACATAAGTCTTATATAATCCATTCATTTAAAATTGTCAATTAGTATTATTTAAGGAATTGTAACTATCAGTATTTTAAATTATTGTAGGATATTTAATGAAATGTTTCAATTCGGAAGAATAAAACAAATATCAAACTCCGTTATTGTATTTATATTTGTTCAACAAATTTAAAATGAAGTAAAATGAAAACAATAATTGCCATGATGTTTTTGATGTTCTTCACTGGAGCTATAGGCCTGAAGACATATGCTGCTGTCACAAATCATTCCGATATCATATCCATGTATGATCATGATAAGGATAAAGACAAAGACAAGAAGGATAAAGATAAGACTGAAAAATGCGAGAAAAAATGTGATAAGAAGACTTCTCAATGTTGTGAGCATAAAAGCAGCCAGAAAACAGAAGCAAAAAAATCTTGCTGTACAACCGAAAAACCTAAAACAACTAGTTGCTGTTCTGCAAAGGCCCAGGTTAAAAAAGAAGATGTGAAGTAAACAGATTTAATTTTACAGAAAATGTCATATCAGTTTAACTGCTATGACATTTTTTTTTCATCCAGTCAAATCACTATTTTTGCAGAAAAAGAATTTGAAAGTTTACATAGAAACATATGGTTGCCAGATGAACGTGGCCGACAGTGAATTGATTGCCTCTTTGCTGAAAGAAAAAGGATATAGCCTGAGTGAGGGGTACGAAGATGCTGATTTAATTTTAGTTAATACGTGTAGCATACGCGAAAATGCTGAACAAAGAGTCCGTGGACGTTTAAAACTTTTTGGTAGTTTAAAACGGAAAAATCCCGATCTGGTGGTGGGCGTCGTAGGGTGTATGGCGCAACGGTTAAAAGATCAGCTGATACTCGAAGAAAAATCTGTAAGTCTTGTAGTGGGGCCAGATCAGTATCGTCAATTGCCCGAGCTTATTGAATCTGCCCGAAACGGACAGGCTGTTGTACAGGCAATTTTATCCAGTTCAGAGACTTATGATGATATTGTGCCTGTGAGGTATGATGGAAACGGAATTTCTGCTTTTGTTAGTATTATGAGGGGATGTCAAAATATGTGTTCTTATTGTATCGTTCCTTATGTCAGGGGAGGAGAGCGAAGTCGTGATCCTGAAAGCATCCTGAGCGAAATACAAACATTAAAAGACGAAAACTATAAGGAAGTAACACTCATAGGCCAGAATGTTGACAGTTACATATTTCATGGGCAGGAGACGCTAAATTTTCATGCTTTACTTGAAAAGGTTGCTCTAAGATTTCCGGATATGTGGATACGTTTCAGTACTAACCACCCTAAGGATCTGAATGATCATTTATTGGAAGTTATGTCGCGTTTTCCGAATATCTGCAAAAGCATACATCTTCCTGTACAGTCTGGAAGTACAACGGTTCTGGAGCGAATGAAAAGAGGTTATACCAGAGATTGGTATCTTGACAGGATTCAAGCTATTCGCAGAATTCTTCCAGAATGCACCATTAGTACCGACGTTATGGTTGGTTTTTCAGGCGAAACAGACGAAGAACACTTGGATACGCTAAGTCTAATGGAAGCTGTTAGCTATGATTTTGCTTTCATGTTTAAATACTCTGAACGTTCCGGAACATGGGCATCCCGACACATGAAAGATGATGTGCCAGAAAAATCGAAAGTGGAGCGTTTAAATCAGGTGATTGCTTTGCAGGGAAAAGTTTCTGAAAGAGTCAAGAAAGAAGATATCGGTAAAGTCTTTGATGTCCTGGTAGAAGGTGTAAGTAAAAGATCAACACAACAATATTTTGGTCGTACCAGCGGAAATAAGGTCGTTGTTTTCCCTAAAGGCAACGTAAACAAAGGGGACTTTACACGTGTACTTATTACTTCATGTACATCGGCAACATTAATCGGAGAAATTTATGAGCAATAAAGACAATGCAATTCAGCAATTCAGGGATTATCGTTCCAAAATGAACGAAAGAATACTGAGTGCAGACAACAAATCAATCAAACGTTTATACAGTCTGGACACCCTGACCTACGAGGCAGGTGCCTTATCTGTAAAAACGAAAGAAATGATGGGATTGGTCTCTTCTATGGTACTTCGGTGCGATGATTGCGTTAAATATCATCTTGAAAAATGCTATGAGCAAGGTGTCACGACAGATGAAATATTTGAAATATTTTCGGTCGCGAATCTTGTGGGGGGAACTATTGTTATTCCTCATACCCGTCGCGCTGTAGAGTATTGGGATTTGCTTATATCCGAGAAATAGGCAAATGATCATTCAAAAAGAAATTATTCTGCCCTCGCTGTCGCGTGGAATGTATCTTATTACAGATATAATTGTTCGTGAATTGCCTGAATTGCCTGAACATGGCCTTTTGAATTTATTCATTAAACACACATCCGCTGCTTTATCTATTAACGAAAATTTTGATCCTTCGGTGCCACATGATTTGAATAGTTTTATGAATCAGATAGTCCCCGAGAATTATAAACATTATACGCATACTTCCGAAGGGGCAGATGATATGCCGGCACATATTAAATCGTCTTTACTGGGCGTTTCATTAACAATACCAATACAATCTAAATCGATGGCATTGGGAACATGGCAGGGAATTTATTTATGCGAATTCCGCAATCAAAAACAACAAAGAAGAGTATTTGTTACAATATTTTCATAGAAATTTGAATAAGTTTGTTTTTTATTCAAAAAATATTGTATAATTTCGTTTCAACCAACCTAACTAATTTTTTATGCAGAGATTATTACTTGTTTTGACCTTTCTGTTAATTGCTTTTGGGGCGATATCACAGAACATCGACCGCTACGCTGTAGATGGTGAATTGTATTTCAAAATGAAGGATCAAGTATCCCTGAATATTCAAATGAATAAGGGCGTTGCTGATTTAGATGATTTTTCATTTTTGAAAAACAAAAAAGAAACGTACGAACTGACTGACGTTAGAAATACGTTCTGGCAGACTTCAGACAGCAGACTTCAAAGGGTTTATCGATTGAAGTTTAATGCCTATGAAAAAGCCGAGCAATTGATGTCAGAATTGAAAAACGATCCTAATATTGAGTATGTTGAGAAAGTTCCTTTTTTCAGAGTCAGTTTTAATCCCAACGATGCAAATTATAATAGT
>PHDH01000060.1 GCA_002840935.1 Bacteroidetes bacterium HGW-Bacteroidetes-21
GTGAATTCTATCAAGAATTAAAAAAGAGAAATGAAGAACAGGGTATTAGTAGTTGAAGACGATTTATCAATTTCAACATTGTTGAAGATTAAATTGGAAAATAAGGGGTATGACGTTAAGACCTTGTATTCGGGAAAAGCTGCTATTGACTTTTTAAAAGATAATGACAATTGGCTTTTATTAGCAGATTATCGATTAACGGATATGAATTGTGATGAAATAATTATCCAGCTTAAATCGATGAATATTTCTCCCCCATTTATTGTAATGACTGGTATGAGTGAGCAACAACTCGCGGTGGATATGATGAAGATGGGAGCCATAGATTTTATTATTAAAAGTATTGGGTTTGCAGAAACGGTAATAGCTGTTGTAGAAAGAGCCTTTGAGACAATTCTAATGCGGAGGGCGCTCGATCAATCTATTGAAAACATAAAAGAGAGTGAACTTAAGTTCAGAATGTTTTTTGAAAATATACAGGACATATTTTTCATGACTGAGTTAGATGGAAAGGTGATTGAGGTTAGTCCTTCTGTTAAAACTGTTTTGGGGTATGAGCCGTATGAAATAATAAGTGAGAGTATTGGGCATTTGTTTTTATATAATTCGGATTTCCGAAGGATAAAACATCAACTTACGAATGATGGAATATCAGAATTTGCTGCTGTATTATTAAAGCATAAAGATACCTCATTGAAGTCTCTTTCCGTAGTTTGTAATATTGTAGATTTAGGCAGACGAGGATTGAGAATTATTGGTGTTGCCAGAAATGTTAGTGAAAAAAGGCAGATGGAAGCTGAAATGATGAAAAAAGTGATGGAGGCAGAAGAAAATGAAAGAAAAAAAATAGCCGAAGACATTCACGATGATGTAGGCCCCATATTATCGGTTATAAAAATGTATTTTGAACTGATTAGTAATTCGGGTGAAGATACTGTTAAGAGGAAAAAGTTATTGGGTAAAGTCCAGGATCTGATTGACAATTCAATACATAAAATACGAACGATTACTCAAACGCTTACTCCCAATATATTAGAACAATATGGATTAGAAAAAGCTATAAAGTCGTTTGTAGAAAGTATTGCCTTTGTTTCAAGAATCAATTTTAAGATAGAAGTAATTGATATGGAGTTTGAAAAAGCCATGGAAGTGTATTTATACCGGACATCTGTTGAGCTGATTAACAATTCTTTAAAGCATTCGGAGGCAAAAAACATTAATTTACGTGTCGTTATGACACAAAAAGGTTTAGAGCTTATATATACTGATGATGGTAATGGTTTTGACTTGAATGAAAAATTGTATTCGGGTAAAATAAAAGGGAATGGATTGCTAAGTATTATTAATAGAACTAAAATGATGTCAGGAAATCTTTCTCTTCGATCAAACCCAGGAAAAGGTGTTAAAGTGAAAATTGTTTTTGATAATCAGTTAATTTAATTTATTTTTGAAAAAAACAATGCTATGTTTAAAGTTGCTGTTGTTGAAGATCACGAAATATTTCGCAAAGGAATTATTACTTTGCTAGGGAATATCGATTATGTAAACGTTATTGTAGAAGCGTCAAGTGGAGAGGCCTTTTTGAAAGTGTTACCAGAACAAGTTCCGGATATTGTTTTTATGGATATAAAAATGCTTGGGATTTCTGGTATTGAAACAACGAAAAAGGCCATGGAAACTCGACCAATGTTGAAAATTATTGCGCTCAGTATGCATAGCGAAGAGGAATATATTCAGCAAATGCTGGAGGCGGGAGCTATGGGTTTTTTATTGAAAAATGTAAATCAGTCGAATATAGAAAAAGCCATGAAGGCGGTTATGGCGGGCAATCGCTTTTTTTCAGACGAATTAATGACATTACTCTCCAATAAGTTTTTAAATAAGAATCAGAATTCAGATGATTCCTTAGTTAAATTTTCCGACAGAGAAATTGAAATCCTTAATTTGATTTGTACCGGGATGACAAATATTGAAATCGGAGATAAGTTATGTTTGAGTCATAGAACAGTAGATGGTCATCGCGCCAGAATGATTGAGCGGGTTGGTGCCGCAAATACAGTGGGATTAGTAGTTTATGCTATTAAAAACAAACTTATTCAGGTATAATCCAATATTACTGAAGAAAACCATAGACAGTTTCGAATAATTCTTTTTTATTGGTTGGCTTTGACAAGTAATACGAAAAACCTTCCTGCAAAAACTCTTCTTTGTCTCCTACCATAGCATATGCAGTATAAGCAATTACGGGGATATCAGGCCGAATAGGTTGAATTAGTTTAAAAGCCTCTATGCCATTCATTACGGGCATTTTAATGTCCATTATAATCAAATTAATTTTAGTATTTTCTTTGATAACATTTACTGCTTGAAGTCCATTTTCGGCACGTATTATTTTTACTTCCGTAGTTTTTAACAGGGTTTCGAGATACAGAAAATTAATATCCTCATCTTCTGCAATTAAAACGGTGAAATTATTTAGACTTTGATCGAAGGCTTTTGATTTTGTTACTATTGTTTCATTTTCTTCATTAAATGTTTGAATGGGTATATGAATAGTAAAAGTGCTTCCTTTACCATATTCCGATTCGAGCGAGATTTTCCCTTTTAACAATTCGGTGTATGCTTTGGCTATAGAAAGACCTAATCCTGTTCCCCCATAGCTAATGGCAATTTCGGGTTCTGATTGCTGGAAACGGTTAAATACATTTTCTGTTTGTTCCTTTTTGATACCAATACCTGTGTCGGATACGCTTATTTCCATGAAATCCTGTTGAAGTGAGCAGGCTAATTCGATGTTTCCTTGCGAAGTAAATTTTACGGCATTGTTCAGAAGATTATTAATAATTTGGAAGAGTTTGGTTTCATCCGTTTTAATAATTAAATTCTGGTTACAAGGACTATAAAGGAAATTAATGTTTTTTGACTGAATAAGCGGCAAATAAAAATGGTACAACTTATCTAGTAATTCGTTTAAGTTAAATTTGGTGTCTACCACATTTACCTGACCTGTTTCAATTTTCGAAATATCAAGTATGTCGTTGATAAGTGAAAGTAGGCGATTAGATGAATTGATAATGATATCTATATAATTGTCTTTTTCGTTTGGGTTTAATTGCTTGTTTTTTAATAATCCGGCAAAACCTATAATGCCGTTCATGGGAGTTCGGATTTCGTGGCTCATATTGGCCAGAAAAGCAGATTTAAGTTTATCGCTTTCTTCTGCTTTTTCTTTGGCGTGAATGAGATTTGCTTCCAGATTTTTTCTGTCAGAAATGTCGACAATATTCGTGATAAATAATAACGGAGTGCCATTACTATCGTGCATTAAAGTAGTACTGACATCTGTCCAAATTAGTTGGCCGTTTTTATGAATATATCTTTTTTCGAAACGGACCGTAGATTTTTCTTTAGCAAGTAAGCTTCTTATGGCTTCTTTGCTGGAGTTAATATCCTCATTATAAGTTATATCAATAAAATTTATATTGAAAAGTTCTTCTATGGAGTATCCCAACATTTTGGCAAAGGTCTGATTAACCTTCAATAATTTACCCTCTGGTGATGTCAAAGATTTTCCAATGGTAGAGAGATTAAAAATTGTTTGAAATTTTTCTTCAGCCAGTTTGCTTTCAGTAATGTCTCTGGCGGTAGAAATTCCTCCAGTTACTTTGTTATTTTTGTCCTTAAGTACCTTACACCACCAGGCAAGCAATCTTTTTTCCCCGTCTTTTCTTCTTTGCCAACTTTCTACATAAATAACATCTTCTTTTCCTTCGAATAAGGGATTAACGGTATCATATGTATTTTGTTCTCCTTCAAAGTAAAAAGAAGCTGCTTTTCCAATTACATTATCTCCAAAAAAGAGTTTTCCCCCATCGTTTGCATAAGTATAAATCTTATTTACATCAACTTCCATCAGGATTTCGGGTACTGCATCCAGTATAGCTTCCTGCTTCTTCGAAATGGCGTAAATGATTTCTTTATTCTTTTCGGCTTGTTCGTTGGCGATTATCAGTTCTTCGTTAATTGTACGGTATTCTTCGTTCTGAATTTCAATTTCTTCTGTTTTCTCTTTGAGTAATTTTTCGGCTTTTTTTCTTTCGGTTATTTCAGAGAAAATAGTGACAAACTGAAATGGTTTATTCTGATATGCAATGACTTCGAAATACTTTCCGATTTCAGACGAAAAACTTTCAAATGAAGCCGAAATACCTGTTAATGCAACTTTTCCGTAGGTTTCAATCCAGCTTTTTTCGATTCCGGGTAAGACTTCTAGTACGGTCTTTCCAATAATTCTCTCAGATTTTAAACCCGTTTGTTTTTCAAAACTTTCATTCACATATAAGAATCTGTAATTTGTCGGGTTTTCTTCAGGGTCCAAAATTATTTCATGAACGGCCAACGCTTGATTCATTTGAGAAACTAGTAAACGGAAGTTTTTTTCGCTAGCGGTTAAGGCTGCCTGTGCTTTTCGTCTTTCAGAAATATCTCTTGTGACACCAATAATGCCGGTAATCTGTTGATTTTCGTCTCGTAAGAACGAGGCTTTTACTTCTGTCCAAAGAGTTGATCCATTTTCGTGATTCATTTCCAGTTCAATAATACGACTGCGATTGGGATCTACATCTGGATTTCCTTCACGCTGCAACTCCTCGTTTATTATTTGGGTAGCTAATTGGAAACTCTCGGGAGTCAGAGATTCATGTACGGGTTCATTAACAACAATATCGGAAGATATTCCACGAAGCATATATATGGAAGGACTTACATATTTGTATTTTAGGTCAAGATTTAACACAAAAATAACATCGGCCGAATTTTCTGCCAGAATACGATAGTTTTCTTCACTTTTTTGTAACGCTTCTTGACCATTAATCTGTTCTACACGATTCCATACGGCATTCATTAGCAGACTTAATTGCAATTCATCTTGTTCAGTGTAATCTTCTGTCTTATTAGCAACTCCTACTACAGCTACGATTTTATTTTCTGAAAAGATAGGAATGGTCATGAATTTTTTAAGACGAACATGGCCTTCGGGGGTTCCTTTTTTAAGTGGGTTAGCTGCCGGTAAGTCATTTGCAATGAGGCTTTTTCTTTGACGAACAGCTTCGCCCCAAAAACCGGTTTTATCTAACTGATAAATTGTTTGTTGATTCATTACCGTACACTCGTGCATCACCTCTTTTGACCACGTATTAAGTGTAACCTCTTTTTTTTCTTCACTGTAAAAATAAATATATCCGATAGTGCTGTTCGAAAGTTTTATGGCTTCGTTTAAAGCATAATCAAGAAAGTCTTGTTTCCCTTTATGTTCATATTGAAGTATCCTTGAGATTCCCTTTAATCGCTGTTGATTTAATAGAATTTCCTGTTCGGCTTTCTTAAAAATGGAAACATTTTTTTTTTCAGCTTCTTCAAATATGCCAAAAAATGAAGATATGTTTTTGCTGTTGTCATATATCGGGAATAGCGTAATAATAGCAGTTGTTTTGAAAAATTGCTTTTTATCTATGTTAAAAGTGCCAGTCCATATGTTATTTTTAAAAATTTCTTCTTTAATGTTTAAAAAACTAAAGTTTGTTTGTTCGTGAATGGTAAAATCTAATATGTTACTACCAAGTAAGCTATCATTATCTGTATTAAAAAGTTCTGATGTTCTCGAATTAACTTGTGTTATTTTTCCAAAAAGATCGATGATAACGTTGGCTATAGGTGCGTTCTTAAGTAAGTTTTCGAAATCGAATAAATGAAGCATATGATTTGTATTGAACTTTGATATTAAGCAAATATAAAAAAGTTATTTGAAATGCGTATAATTTAATAAAGTAAAGGAAATTATTTGTTAAGTTCTTAAGTTATTTTAGTTTTAAACAATAGAGTTAAATGTGTACAATTTTTATTCGTTGAGGTTCAAATTTGTCTTCAGTACTTAGGTGTATTTTTACTCTATTTATAGCGTTTTAAAGTTATTATTTTTTCAATCAGATATATTTTCATATATTAGCTTAATTCATTTCCTTTAATGTATACATATTATGAAAAGCGAGAATAAACACAGAATAGAAATAGAAAATCAAATTAGCTTTTTGTATAACAGCATTGCTACACTGACCGATAAGGATTTAATGTCAGAAATGAATAGACTTATAGACATTGCAACATCGTGCTCCGGCTTTTCTGAAGATGAGAATTCGTATGTGTATCCAATGTGTAAAACCATTATTGATTTTGCGGGAGAAGGTATTATATATCAGGAAGTATCGGGGGTTATCCGAAAATGGAATCGTTTTGCAGAGGAAATTTTTGGAGTTAAAGCAAGTGAAGTCGTTGGTCAAACATCTACTTCGTTCAATTGGCAGACATATCATGAAGATGGCCGTGTTTTTTTAGGAGAAGAACATCCCTCTATGATTACGTTAAAAACCGGACAGTCTTGTAGGGATGTCATAATGAAAATAGTTAGATCGGATAGTAGTTTTAGATGGATAAGTGTAAATACGAATCCGGTGTTTTGTCCTGATAATAGGGGAATAATGGCTGTTGTAATTACTTTTTCAGATATTACCGAAAAGAAGAAGATCGAATTAGAGTTGAAAAAGAGCGAACAGATGTATCGTTTAATTGCTGAAAACTCTGGGGATAATATCACCGTATTTGATCTCGAGTTAAATGCAACCTATGTTAGTCCCAATATCATGAAACTCAGAGGATATACATCTGAAGAAGCATTAAAACATAAGATGGACGAAATATGTACTCCTACTTCTTTGCAATTGGTATATTCTACGCTTCAGGAGCATATGGAACTCGAAAAACAAAAAGATGCTGACCCGCATCGTTATGTGATAATGGAAGTGGAAGAATATCATAAAGAGGGACATACTGTTTGGCTCGAAGTCACGGTTTCTTTTATGCGTGATGAGCAAATGAGACCTATTGGCATTATTTCGGTTTCACGGGATATGACGGAGAAAAAGAAATTTCAGAAAAAGATACAGGAGAGTGAAGAAAAATTTTTGAAAGCCTTTCAGAACAGCCCGGTAGTTGTAACAATAACAAGTCTTGATGATGGAAAGTACATTGAAGTAAATGATGCTTTTGTAAGAGAAACGGGTTATTCGCGTGAGGAAGTTCTAGGAAAAACCTCAGAAGAATTAAATTTCTTTGCCGATATTAAAGAAAGACAAATATTGGTAGAAGATCTTAAAATTAAAGGTGTTATCTCTGAAAGAGAGATGCTAATAAAAGGCAAGTCGGGCGAACAGATAAATGCATTAGTTTCAATTTCTATTTTATCTCTAAATGATTGTAAATACATGCTTTCTACAGTAGTGAATATTACTGAAAGAAAGAAAGCCGAAAAAGCACTAAAAACCAGTGATAGAATAATTAAGCATGCATTGGACATGATTTGTGTTGCTGGATTTGATGGTTATTTCAAGGAGGTTAATCCTTCTTGGTCACGAACATTGGGTTGGTCAAAGGAAGAATTGCTAAGTAAACCATGGATTGGTTTTGTGCATCCCGAAGATAAAAATGCTACGGATAATATTAAAAAAGTAATCATTAATGGAAAAGAAATTCTTCAATTCGAAAACCGTTATCTCTGCAAAAATGGAAGTTATAAGTGGTTGTCATGGAATACATATCCCTATCCCGAAGAGAATGTCATGTTTGGTGTTGCACGTGATGTTACAGAGCAAAAATTAGCTCAGCGAGCGGTTTTTGAAAGTGAAGAAAAATACCGACTTATTACAGAGTTTGCTTCAGATGTGATTTGGGTTTTAAACCTTACGCAAAATCGTTTTACATATATCAGTCCATCTATTCAACAACTTAGAGGATTAACCGTTGAAGAAGCTTTAGCTGAAAAACTAGAAGATGCCTTAACGCCAGATTCACAAGTAAAAATTGCTGCAATAATATCTGATAATATGGAGTCCTTTTTAAAGGGTAATGAAAACTCTGATTATCTTGTATATGAGATACAGCAACCTTGTAAAAATGGGGAAATTATATGGGTCGAGGTCTCTACTAAATTTAGAAAAAACAAATTTGATGAAATAGAAGTAATTGGGGTTAGTAGAAATATTACTGAGCGTAAGCATTATCTTGAAAATATGGAGTTAAGCGAGAAGAAGTTCAGAGAACTATTTGAGTTTAACAGAGACGGAATTGTAATATTTCTTTTGAATGAAAATTTTACTATTGCCGAAGTTAATTCTGCGGCTTACAATATGGTTGGATTGACATACGAGGAAGCAAAAGTAACAAATCCGTTATTAATGGAGAAAGATACTAGTCCCGAATTAATTGCAGATCGCATTCAGCAGCTTCATGAAAAACGACAGTTAACGGCCGAAACCATTATTATTCACAGAAGTGGAAAAGAAATCCCTGTGCGTATTGATTCGCAAATCATTCTATATAACCATATGCCGGCTATTATGAGTGTTTTAAAAGATTTGTCGGCACTTAAAAATGTGGAAAAAGAGTTTTTCCAGCTGGAAAAAAATTATTACGAAATATTTAATAGTACAAATGATGCCATTATCATTGCAGATTCCGAAACCGGCAGGATAATGGATGTAAATAAATCGACATTGAATTTACTAGAATATAATAGTAGGGAAGAAATATTGGCAGCAGAACTTTGTTTAATGTGTACAGAGATTCCTCCTTATACAAAAGAAGTGTCGGACGAGTTAATAAAAAAGACGATGGAGGAAGGTCCACAGACTTTTGAATGGATGGTTAAAAAAAAATCAGGGGAAATATTTTGGACAGAAATCTCGCTTAACAAAACAGATATTGGAGGTAAAAACCATGTTTTAGCGGTTCTCCGGGATATTTCCGACCGCAAAGTCTTTGAAGAAAAACTAATCGCAGCAAAAGAAAAGGCACAGGAAAACGATCGGTTAAAATCAGCATTTTTGGCTAATATGAGTCACGAAATCCGTACACCTATGAATGGAATATTGGGTTTTTCAGAAATGCTGGAGGATAGAAATCTCGATAATAATACTCGAGAGAATTATATTGGCATTATTCGTAGATGTGGCAATCAGTTGCTTACAATTGTGAATGATTTGATAGACATTTCAAAAATTGAAGCCAATCAGCTAAAAATTGTAAAAGAGAGAGTTAACCTGAATGAAATGTTTTACGATTTGCATTTTTTGGCCAACAATGCTAAAATAGTTGCAGAAGTTGAAATTAATATTCATTTATCTTTACCTGATAACGAAAGTTATATAATAGCAGATGGAAATAGGTGGAGACAGGTTATTCATAATCTTATACAAAATGCTAAAAAATTCACCAAGAAAGGCAGTATTGATTTTGGGTATCATGTTAAAGGAGAGGAAATAGAAATATTTGTAAAAGATACAGGAATAGGAATCCCAATTGAGCAAATAGACAGTGTTTTTGAAAGATTTAAACAAGTTGAAAATGATTTAACCAGAAAACCAGGAGGGGTAGGGCTCGGTTTGGCCATTACCAAATCGTTGGTAGAAGCAATGAATGGTAAGATAGAGGTTGAGTCTGTTTATGGAATAGGAAGTTCTTTTATAATAACTATGCCTTATGAAAAGGCAGAAGCTGAAACAACTAAATCAGTAGGTAAAGTGGATTTTTTAACACTGCCAGAACAGAACAAGTTTGTTGTATTAGTTGTTGAAGACGAATTGTATAATTTTATTTATTTGAGAGAGTTACTACAAAAGCTTCAGATAGAAATTCAACATGCTGAAACTGGAGAAGAAGCAGTGGAAATGTTACAGCAAAACCAAAGCATTTCACTAATTCTTATGGATATTCGATTGCCTGGAATAGATGGGAAAGAAGCTACAAGAAGAATTAAAGAGATTAATAGTCGTATTCCGATAATAGCCCAAACTGCATATGCTACTAACTTTGAAAAGGAAACTCTCATGAAGAATCTATTTGATGATTACCTTGACAAACCAATCCAAAAAGAAAAACTGTTGGAGATCTTAGGGAAATATTTAAAATAACATCCATTGAATTTGCAATATCGATGAATTCTTTTGGGATAATATAAGTATTGTGAAATGTGGAGTTTAGGTTTGATTTATTTTCGGGATCAAGAGCAAAAACTAACGGTTACTTGCTATTCAAGTAACCGTTGGTTTTTTTGATGAAATTTTTAAAGTTTTATTTGTTTTATTTATTAGCAGTTTCATTGCTTTCATTTATTTTAATACCAGGTCCTATGCGAATATCATTCGAATAAGCCACAATGAAAGCATCATTAAATCCCGTATTATGTAAAATTTCAAGTGCTCTGATGGCTGCTTCCTGCGACTTATAATTGCCGGCCAGATAACGTTTAAAACCACTTTCGCTTTTTTCGACAGAAACAGGCTGAATACCTTTGAAAGCTGCCTCGTTGGGGTTTCCTAAAAAGGCACCTACTTGGATTTTATAATTTAAATTAGGGATGTCTTTATTGATATTATTGGCAGTAGTCTTTTCAGTCTTAGTTTCATTGTTATCAGTTGAAATAGGATAAGAATTATTCGCCATTTCATTATTGGTTTGTTCAATATTTGACAATTGTTTTTTTGGAAGTTTTTTATAGCAAAGTATGTCAGAATCTATAGTTTTAGTATAATTCCATTCGGTATTGGTAAATATTCCAAAAGCTTTTTCCTGAGTTAATATGGCTTCTTCTTCTTTTTCCAATGCTCTGATTAAGATATCAACAGACTGTTTATTAATATCAGAATAATAGCCTTTTTCTCGAAGTATTTTAGCTTCTTTCCATATTTTTTCAGCCTCTTTAATTAACAGATTTCCTTCTATTATAGACTTATTATCAACATCAGGAAAAATCCGTTGATGATACTTCTTATAAAAGGTGTAAATAATATCATTAGATATTTCGAAATACTCTAAAGCGTCTGTTTGGCGTTGAATAATTTTTTGTTCGGTTCTCTGTGCTTTTTTAATCGCTTTATTTCTAAGATCATTGTAATTTTCAGAAGCATCAACAATGAGTAAAATTTCTTTTAAATCATTTGAAAACTTTTGTGCATCCTGCATCCAGACGATAGCTTCGCTTCTTAAAGAATCGGCTTCGCACAATAAATATTTATCTTCCTCGTCTATTTTTAACTTTTCCATTATAAAAGGCGAAAGAGTTTTGTCGCTAGGCTTATCTTTTGGTTCAGTCTTAAATGATAACTGGCTGAATAGGGTTGAAAATGTAAAAAAGTTCAGCATCATAATTATAAATATTTTATTCATAGTTCAGGATTTTTATTAAGTCAAAGTTAAGCCATATAGGAGGGGTAAATCAAGAGAGAATATACTGATTTTAACAAGGTATTTTAACTTCATATGATGTGAAAAATACTTGAGAATAGGCTTGTGTTTTCTTTTATTTGACAAGACTATAATAAGCTGACATCGTTGTTGTGGTTATATTATTTTTTCTTTAGCTATTTTGCCGAAATGTCTCTTCTAAGGTAAAAATACCCGAATGCCATAAGTATAAAACCGTTGAAGGGTAAGTAAAAACATGAAATCTTAGGATGAAAAATCCGATGTTTTACTCTTGATATAGGAGGGTCGTAAGAACTACCTTTACAAAAAAAGGATATGAAAGTAATTCTGTTAATAATAATGATGATTCCCTTGGTGGGAATTTCCCAGGAAAAACTGGATTGTTTGGGTATGCCCAATGACTTTCATAATATTAATACGGGGAATACTCCTAAGTATAATGGAGAGGATTTTCCGTTAACAGATTATAGTCCTACTCTTTCCTTTGCTTCGCCTACTTTGTTGCCTTCTGGAATAGCATGGGATGGAAGTAAATTATGGGTTTGTGGTTACAATGAATATAAAATTTACTGTGTATCGGCAGATAATGGCTCTGTTTTAAGTAGTTTTCCCACCCACATCAGAAGGCCATATGGAATTGCTTATGATAATGATCGATTATTTGTGCTGGACAATGAAAGTAAAATGATAATAAAATATGATTTAAACGGGAATAAACAAGACTCTATTTCACTTATTTGTAATTGTAATATTAATTTTCCTGCCGGATTGTGTGTAAAGAATAACAATTTTTGGTTTAATGATACTCAAGGATCAACACCAAGTATTTCGGGCGACTCTACTTATAGACGTGAATTTTTAAATAGCACAACCATAGAAGCTTTTCTATCCTTTGGTGATTTTCCAACAGGAATGGCCGTTGTAGATGATTATTTATATGTCAACGATAACCCTTCTCAGTCAACTTATAAGATAGATCGTTTAAGCTTTCAGATTGTAGAGCGGTTTACTGCACCTGGGGGTGTTTATCCAAACGGACTGGCTTGGGGAAACGAAGGTCTTTGGTATGTGAACAATGCTTCCGACTCGATTTATTTTGTACCTCAAGTTACTACACAAGTTGTTGCTCTAAAAAGCTTTGAAGATTACAATGTTTATCCCAATCCTGCAAATGATGTTTTATTCTTTCACGCACCAAATGGCGTAACCAGTTGCGATATTCTAGATATTACAGGTAAGGAGGTAATGACTGTTAATGAAATGACTTTTGCCAATGTAAGCAATCTAAAAAGTGGTGTCTATATGGTAAGATTTAATGATGGAATGATTAAAAAAATATTAATCAGCAGATAAGCTGATTTGAATAACCGGTTTACCGGTAAGTCCCCCTAAGGGCTGTAGTCCCCGCAATGATGTAGAAGGTATCATTGCGGGGTTACATTTTTTGTGAAAAATCCTTTCAGCAGAGCTGTCAGGGGCTTAATTAAAAGTTCCTTGCTTTATAGAGGCAAGCAAATGATTGCCGATTCTATTGTTTTATAAGGCTCTAAATAAATAAAAAAAAGCCGCAGAAGCGGCTCTATTACTATTGTTGATTTAACTTTAGTTTTCGTTATATCTGGCTTGTTTCTGAAAGTTTTTTGAACCAATTACTTTGCGGCCAACATAAATATTTACGCAGCTTTGGTTTTCGGGATCTCCGCCTGGTACCTGAATTTTTACTTGTAAGCGACCTGATTTTTTTGGAGCATATTCAAAATAGGGTTTACCACTTTTATTGTTTTTATTATCGTATAATACTTTTTCAAAAGTAAATCTCTCGGTGATCCAGGTTGTGTCTACTACAACTGTTTTACTTTGAACAACCATATTTCCAAGATCGTCATACATATATTCACCATATTCGTCAGTTTTATAGGTTACTACAGTATCTTTTTTAATTTGGTCAATTCTTCGGGAGGTTTTGCGTTCAGGCAGAATTACCTGATATTTCACATCACCCAGAGATGGGTCGGCACATACAAAAATACGATAGGTTTGATTTGCATAAAGTACTACGTTTGCTCTGGAAGTGTCACCGGGAGCAAGAGAAGCAAAAGAAGACTGACTGTTATAGTCGTAATCGCCGAAATTTTCAGCACAATATTTTTTCTTGTTACACTGGGCAGATGCCAGTGTGGGAAATATACAGGATGCTAGAAACAAGCAAACTGTAATAAGCATTAATTCTTTTTTCATAACCTTCATTTTTTTCTTTGATTAACCTACAATTTCTGCTCTTAGAATTTTAACTTTTGTCACAATTTCGTCGTATTGCTTTTGTGTGATACGAACATCTGCATTGTCATAGAGTTTATCAAATGATTGCTGAATATCTTTGAGTTTATCAACCAATTCGGGGAAATTATCTTCTTCAGGAATGCTTTCGAACATTTCGAGTATGCTTTCCAATAAAAATTGCTGATCGGCTATTAATAATACGATTTCGTCATCAGCAGAGAATGTTTTAATCGATTTGGACGCAATATTTACACTTTCAATCCAAGCTCCTGTGAGCATTAAAGGTAGTAATGCACCTTGGCCCTGTTGTTCAATAAAACTGGTGGCATTGGAATAGGAGTCGTTAGTGATTTTGTATAATGAGTCACTATTGCTAATGTTTTGATCAATGCGTTTAACTATTGCTTCGTCGAAACCTTCGGTAAGACCTAAATCGTCGGCCAATTTTTTAGTAGTAGAGAAATAAGAGAAAGTCTCTTTGTTTTGTTTGAAGACAGTGCAATATGCCAAATCGGAAGCATAAATGCCGAAGTTTAGGGATTTTTTGTATGTGGTTACATATTTACTGCTTCTGTCAGCAGGATTTAGTAATGTTTTTTCGAATTTGAGTCCTGCATTATACATAAACATGTATAATTCAACAGGTGAAGGCACTTTAATTGTTGTAAGAGATGGTACAGTTTCATCTTCTTCAATAATAATGTTATTCTGCTGTTCTTTATTTTCTTCTGTTGTATTACAGGAGTAAAAAAAGGAAATCAGCAAAAACGCTACAAACCATAGTTTTTTCATAAATCTGTTTTTCTAAATTCATTTCAAAAGTACATGTTTTGACTATAAATGCCAAAAAAAATTTTTTAAAATGTTTTTTTGTGATAAAAATCAATTCGACATTTTGAAAAAAAAACAGTAATTTCAAATTTTTATTGAGTAGAAATGAATATTATGGAAAAGGTTGATGTACTGCTTGGTTTACAATGGGGAGACGAAGGTAAGGGTAAAGTTGTTGATTATCTTGCAACGGGGTATGGCGTTATTGCGCGCTTTCAGGGAGGACCAAATGCTGGTCATACTTTAGAGTTTGATGGAAAAAAATTTGTTTTACATACCATCCCTTCTGGCATTTTCAGAAAAGACGTTGTTAATATCATTGGTAACGGAGTGGTCATTGATCCTATTGTTTTTTCTAAGGAAGTGGATGAAATTACGGCCTATGCCGGGGATATTCGCGACAGATTGTATGTTTCATCCAGAGCTCATTTGATACTTCCTACCCATAAACTTCTGGATGCTGCTTATGAGAAAGATAAAGGACTTTCTAAGATTGGTTCCACCCTTCGCGGCATTGGGCCTACCTATACAGATAAAATTTCTCGTGCAGGAGTTAGAGTTGGAGATATTCTCCAAAGTGGATTTAAAGAAAAAATGAAAGTCGCTATAGCCAAACACAACAAAATTCTTGATCAGTACAATGCAGAGCATTTATCTGATAGTCAGATGATGGAATTCTATGCAGGTCTGGATGTGCTGAGAAGCTTTAAAATTGTCGAAACAGAATATATGACCGACGCCATACTGTCTAAGGGACAGAGAATATTGGCCGAAGGAGCTCAGGGCAGTATGCTGGATATTGATTTTGGATCTTATCCTTTTGTGACTTCGTCTAATACTGTTTGTGCCGGAGCTCCCGCAGGACTGGGATACGCACCTGCAAGAACAGGAACAGTATATGGTTTATTCAAGGCATATTGCACCCGGGTGGGGAGTGGCCCCTTTCCAACCGAATTACATGACGAAACAGGTGAGGCTTTGAGAAAAGCGGGTAATGAATTCGGTTCTACCACAGGACGTCCCAGAAGATGCGGATGGCTGGATCTGGTTGCGTTGAAATATGCCGTAATGATAAGTGGGGTGGATAAATTGATTATGACTAAAGCCGATGTCCTCTCGGGATTTTCAAAAGTTAAAATTGCTACATCATATCGTGTTGGTGGTAAATCGACGCAGGAATTGCCTTTTTCGCTTTCGGCAGACGAAATTTATCCCGAATATACCGAATTTGAAGGTTGGGGCGAATTAAAAGATGTGAAAACAAAGGAAGATCTACCTGCTACATTCAATGAATTCCTGAGTTTTACAGAGAAATATCTGAACATTCCCGTAATGCTTGTTTCTGTTGGTCCCGAAAGAGCCGCGATTATAGAAATGGAATAATATTGCCATGAGATTTTTGTTCTTTTTACTGTTGTTCTTATGTCTAAGTAAGGCTGGCTTTGCTATCAAAAATGATAAAAAAGCAAAAGCAGTAAGAATTAATGAGACTGTTAAAATCGATGGCCAGATGGAAGAAGTCTGGGCGCAAGCACAGCCGATAGCAGACTTTGTTCAGCACGAACCCTGGCAAGGTAAAGCTGCTTCACAAAAAACTGAAGTAAGAATTTTATACGACGATAAGGCAATCTATATTTTTGCCACGATGTTTGACTCAGCTCCGGATAGCATTTTAAAACAACTTGGAAGTAGGGACGAAACACCTAACGCCGATTGGCTTACCCTGAAATTTGATACATATAATAATTTTTTGGACGCCTATGTGTTTACAGTCTACTCCTCTGGCGTTCAGGCCGATTATAGGGAAAGTGACGTTAGTTTTAATGCCGTATGGGAAAGTCGTACCGAAATCTCAGAAAACGGATGGATGGTAGAAATGAAAATCCCCTATTCTGCTTTTCGTTTCCCTAAAATACTTATACAGACCTGGGGTTTACAAATTGAAAGAAATATTCGCAGAACACGAGAGCAAATTGTTTGGTCTCCTATAGTGAAAGAAGCTGAAAATGAACAAATATATTGGGGAAAACTCGAGGGATTGGAAAACATTAACCCGCCTCTCAGACTTTCATTCACCCCCTATATTTCAGCTGGCATAGAACATTTTCCGTATGATAATCCAGAGGTTAAAAATGTCAGCTCATCATACAGTGGCGGG
>PHDH01000061.1 GCA_002840935.1 Bacteroidetes bacterium HGW-Bacteroidetes-21
CGTAACCAGTTGATGCTATCTCGACTGTATGTTTAATTGGTTAGTTATACACACCAAATGTAAAACAATTTGCTCAATGGCATGCTGAAAAATTGGAAAAACTTTAATGTTGCAAACGCGTGCAATTACGCTTCTTGCTGGGTAACGTGCCTCGAATACACGAAGCTTACTTATTACCATTAGTTTTTGTTTCGTTTCCAGTTAAATGTCACAACACGTCTTAGTGAACTATACAGTTCTCTATCGTAATCGTTTTCTGTTTTTTTAATTAATTCTTGATCTATTATAAAAGGCTGATTATCTACCAAATAATAAGGGAAACATCCATCTCTGTATTTATAATAATTTCGTTTCTCTTTATTTCTGTTAGTCAGGATTAGTTTTTCAGGTGGAATCCCAGCATCTATTAATTTTTTATAAACATATTCAAGTCTTTTTTTGCTAACATTTTCCCTTTCATTATAATCAGAATATGAGACTATTTCAATACATTGATCCTCGTAATTAGGATTATTCAAAAATCTCTTGGACCAAATAATTATTACACTATCAGCCCAAAGCGAATCTTCTCTATCATTAAAGTAAATATATTTATTGAATTTTGTCTTATTCATTTCAAATGGTAAATCAGGTAATATCCAAGTGTCTATACACGTAATCAAGGGACTAATTTCAAATTCCCTGCAAATGATATTTTGTGCATTATTAGTGTCAATAGACAGTTTATGTCGACAACCCATATATTTACCATCTGCTTCAATTTTAACCATTAATTCAAAGGATTTTTTAGGAATCATTCTCTCAAACAAAAATAATCCAGAAGAGTCACCTTGAATAACGTATTTCAAATCTGGGTTGAAAAATATTGAAATAGTAGGATATTTAATACTCGTTTTCAAAAAACTCTCAATTACATTTCCTTCAAGTCTGAGTAGAGTAGAGTCTTGTGCATGAACTGAAATGCAAATCAAAATGCATATGTATAAACATATCGCTCTCATAAAATTAATGGTAACACCTCAATATCCGTAACCAGTTGATGTTATTTCGAATGTTTGTTTAATTGGTTAGATATACACACCAAATGTAAAACAATTCGCTCAATGGCATGCTGAAAAATTAAATAAATATTTAACGATGCAAACGTGTGAAGCTAGGTTTATGCTGGGTCTCGTAGCTCGACCACAGAGCTGGCAACGATTTGGAGGGGAAGCTTATTTATTACCACTTTGTGCTTTTCATATGTCCACACTTAAACGCAAGTGTCCACCAAATCCTTTTCGAATGATTCTCATTAGCGTTGAAAGCCTAATGTCACTTGCATCATTTTCAATACGGGAAATGTAAGTCTTAGTCGTGCCACATTTTTCAGCTAACTGTTCTTGTGTCATACCAAGTTCTTTTCGGAGTTCTTGAAGCATAACTCCGAGTTTGAAAGCTTCGTATTCCTGTTCATATTTATCTCTTGCCTCAGTACCAATTTTTCCGTACTCTTCGTCAAGATGATCTCCAAATGAAGTCAGGTTATTGTTTTTCTTTTTGCTCATAATATTATTTTTTCTTTAATGGTTTTCGCGAGTTGCTTTCAGCTAGTTCATCGAAGTATTGTTTTTTCAATTTTTCTGCCTTTTCAATTTCTTTTTCTGGTGTCTTTTGAGTTTTCTTTTGAAAACCATTTATTAAAATAATTAACTTTCCTTCGTCAAAGAAGCTAAAATATTTTTCTTTCACGACACAAAGTTAGCTAATTAGTGAACATTTTCTAAATATTTTTCAATGTATTTTTGTGGCATTTCAATTTAAGCATATGCCGTAACACCTCAATAAACGTACCCAGCAAGGTCATTTCGACTGTATGTGGAAGGTTAATTATTAGCTGGCGCTATTATTTCACTTCCACCATTTGTCTTATAGTTTGAAATTCGCACCTAACGTTAAAAGATGTCCAGTTCTCGAATGACATCCTTTTTTCTTTTTGTCAAATATTGGCATAATTTGACAAAAGGAGTGATTTCCTGTCATTTCTTACTAATATTTCATGCTGCTGACTTTTTTGCTATATAGGACAAGATGAGAGGCCTGCCTGACGGCAGTCAAGTTTATCCCGACACCGTGACGAAGTGGAGGTCGTCGGGAAGTCTTGTCCTGGGCACTACTTCAAAGAAAGGTCATCGTTAGATGGCCTTTTTTGTTTAAGGAAATGAACAATATCCCCGCAAAAAATTATATAAAAAAAAAAAACGGTCCATTTCTGAACCGTTTTCATTATTATTCTAGACTAAACTATTAATACCTGTAATGATCGGCTTTATAAGGCCCATTAAGTGGAACACCTATATATTCAGCTTGTTCTTTAGTTAATTTGGTAAGCTCAACGCCCACATGTTCAAGGTGTAAACGGGCTACTTCTTCGTCGAGATGTTTGGGAAGGCGATATACGTTTACTTCGTATTTCTTCTGCCACAACTCTAGCTGAGCTAATGTTTGGTTTGTAAATGAATTCGACATGACGAAAGAAGGATGTCCTGTAGCACAACCCAGATTCACTAAACGACCTTCGGCCAGCATGATAATAGAATGTCCATCGGGGAAATGATACTGATCAACTTGTGGTTTAATATTGACTTTGCGAATACCTTGGTATGCATCTAGCTTATCAACCTGAATTTCGTTATCGAAGTGACCAATATTACAGACGATGGCTTCATTTTTCATTTTTTCCATATGTGCCACGGTAATCACGTCGCGGTTACCTGTAGTAGTTACAAAGATATTCCCTTCGGGCAGTGCTTTTTCCAATGTGGTAACTTCAAAACCTTCCATAGAAGCCTGTAAGGCACAAATCGGATCAATTTCAGTCACAATAACGCGGGCGCCATAACTGCGCATAGATTTGGCAGAGCCTTTACCGACATCACCATAACCACAAACAACAACAACTTTACCAGCAATCATAATGTCAGTAGCACGTTTAATACCATCGGCCAGTGACTCACGACAGCCATAAAGGTTATCGAACTTTGATTTGGTAACTGAATCGTTTACATTAATGGCGGGGAAAAGTAATTCGCCTTTTTCCATCATCTGATACAAACGATGAACACCGGTGGTAGTTTCTTCTGAAACTCCCTGAATAGCTTTAGCAAAACGATGCCATTTCCCATGATCTTCTTTCAGAGTAGTTCTGATAAGATCTTTTATCACTTGTTCTTCGTGACTTGCAGCTTTACTATCAAGAACCGTTGCATCGTTTTCAGCTTTATAACCTAAATGAATGAGTAAGGTAGCGTCACCACCATCATCAACAATCATATTTGGACCGTTACCATCAGGAAAAGTCAGTGCCTGATTTGTGCACCACCAGTATTCTTGCAGTGTTTCACCTTTCCAGGCATATACGGGAATACCAGCTTTTGCTATGGCAGCAGCAGCATGATCCTGAGTAGAAAATATATTGCAACTGGCCCAACGAACATCGGCTCCAAGTTCTACCAAAGTTTCAATCAGTACTGCGGTTTGTATTGTCATATGTAACGAGCCCATGATTCGGGCACCTTTCAGAGGTTTTTCATTGCCATATTTTTTTCTAAGCGACATTAATCCTGGCATTTCTGTTTCGGCCAGCATAATTTCTTTTCGCCCCCAGTCGGCGAGAGCCATATCGGCAACTTTGTAATTCAGGGTTTGTACATTCGTGTCTGTCATATTATTTTTTTTGCAAAGTTAATGAATTATCTTTTCGGTGTAAACATTTTGAATCAAACCTGTGATATTTAGAACAGATTAACAATAATGAATTTCTCTGGGAAATATCCCTTTACCTGACCATTACAGCAATTGTCAATAAATTAACATTTTTCAAAGAATTATGATTTTAATTAACTGAATTTCACTATTTTTGCAAAAGCATTATTTACCTGTTCATAATATATAAAAATGAAAAAAACATTCCTCTTTTTATTCCTATTTCTGTCATTCGAAGGGCTTTTGAATATATGTTTCGGACAGGAGAAGGATATTAAAAAGACGATTAAAATTGGTGTCTACGACAATTGTCCTAAAATTTTCATGAATGAGGATGGAAATCCTCAAGGAATATTCATCGATATTGTTCAATCTATTGCAAAAAAAGAACATTGGGAACTTGTATATGTAAAAGCTGAATGGGTAGAATTAGTAAATATGCTTAAAAAGGGAGAAATTGACGTACTCCCCGACATGGCTTATTCCAAAGAAAGAGACTCTGTTTTTTTGCTTAATCGCTTACCTGTTTTAGAATCCTGGATTGAAGCTTTCACGAGTAAAGAGAAGGAATTCTACTCAATAAAAGAATTAGACAAAAAAAATATAGGTGTTTTAAAAGGCTCTATACAGGAAACTTACCTGAACTCATACGTTAAAACAGCCTTTAATATTGATTTCAATATCACGAACTATGAAAACTATACGGCTTCAATCAATGCATTAAAGTCATCTGAAGTAGATGTCATCATTGCAGACCGTTTTTTTTATTACTCTAATTTATTTGACAATTCTATTTTTCCTACATCTGTAATACTCAGACCTACGCAGCTGCATTTTGCATTTTCGAGAGAAAGAACAGATCATCTGGCAGAAGATTTTGACAAAAACCTCTCTACCATGATTAACAATGCGAAATCGGATTACTACAAATCCTTAAATCAATGGTTGGACAAAGAATATCAACCAGAAGTTCCACCCTATATCAAGTGGCTGCTTCTTATTATTGGTGGCATTTTTATTATAGCTGTTCTGTTCGTCTTTACATTAAAACATCAGGTAAAAATCAAAACAAAAGAACTGGAGAAAAACAATATACAACTTCTGAAAATAAAAAATGAAAAAGAAGAGACAAAACAATTACTTAAGGAAAACATTGACTTTGCAACTGACATAATACAAGCATTACCCGCCGGGCTATACAGAGTTATAACTACTCAAAACGAGGGAAATATGGAGGATATGCCCCCACTCTCTTTCCTTTATTGCAATGATGTTTTTACACAAATCATAGGTTACTCAATGCAAGAGATAATAAAAGATAGTTCTTTGGTAGCTAAGGCCGTTTATCCTAATGATCTTCAAAATTTCATTTCAACCAACCGAAAAGCGTTTCAGCAAATTGATAGATTTGTATGGGAAGGGCGCATGTGTGTGAAAAATGCGATTAAATGGTGTCACTTCGAATCTATGCCAAAAAGACTCGAAAATGGAGATGTATTGTGGACTGGTTTTGTTCAGGAGATTTCGGACCGAAAGAAAGTTGAGATAGATTTACTTCGGAGCGAACGACTTTTCCATGCGTTGGCAGATATTTCTCCAGTCGGGATATTCAGAACGAATCAAGTGGGTAAAACAACCTATGTGAATCCTAAATGGACGGAACTCTCTGGCATGAGCTTTAATGATGCTATGGATGATGGCTGGCTGAATGCAGTTCACCCGGATGATAGACATACAACACAAGAGAATTGGGAAGAAAAGCAAAAACAAGGTGTTAATTCTATGGCAGAATACCGCTTTGTCAGACCAGACCAAAGCATTGTATGGGTGCTAGGTAATGCAGTCCCTGAGATTTCTGATGGAAAACTTATTGGGTATATTGGTACAACAACAGATATCACCGAAAGAAAAGCAACCGAATTTCTCCTCAAACAAAAAAATGAAGAACTCACTATCGCAAAAGAAAAAGCCGAAGAAAGCGATCGCTTAAAATCGGCATTTTTGGCCAATATGAGTCACGAAATTCGCACACCTATGAATGGAATTCTAGGATTCTCGCAACTACTTAAAAACAATGAACTGACCGACATAAAAAAGAAAGAATACCTCGAGATTATTGAAAAAAGTGGCACACGACTCATGAATATCATTAATGAACTGATTGATATTTCGAAAATTGAAGCAGGACAAATGGAAACATCACTTTCCAATTTTCAGATTAAAGAGTTGTTTGACTTTCTTTATTTTTTCTTCGTTCCAGATACCGATTCTAAAGGTTTAACCTTAACAGCAGAACTGAGTCAGGAATCCAATTTTGATATTTTATACTCCGATAAAGAAAAAGTATATGCCATTTTAACAAATCTCATTAAAAATGCCATCAAATACACCCATCATGGCGGCATTAGTTTTGGCTATAAAAGGAAAAACAATCAATGGGAATTCTATGTCAAAGATTCCGGCATAGGTATACATAAAGAAAGACAAGACGCCGTATTCGAAAGGTTTATCCAGGCCGATATTTCAGATAAAGATGCCTATCAGGGAGCAGGACTTGGACTATCAATTGCCAAAGCCTACGTTGAAATGCTGGGAGGAAAAATATGGGTCGAAAGTGAGCCAGGAAAAGGTAGCCTTTTTATTTTCACACTGCCTATTAACCAACAGGAAGAAATAACTTTCAACAAGTCAAATATCTCTGTTTCAAATAAGAAAAATACAAATACTAGTAGAAAAAAAATACTAATTGTCGAAGATGAAGAATCTTCACGTTTATTATCCTCTGAAATAGTCTCTGAAATAACTTCCGACATTATCCATGCCAGCACAGGAAAAGAAGCCATTGACGTCTACAAGGCTCACCCCGACATTGATGTTATTCTTATGGACATAAAACTCCCTGTGATGGATGGATATAAAGCCACGGAACAAATTCGCCTGATGGATCAAAAAGTAGTAATTATTGCACTGACTGCCTTTGCCATGAAAGGCGACAGGGAAAAAGCCATCAAAGCAGGTTGCAATGATTATCTTTCGAAACCTATTAGTAGCGACGATTTACTAAATACTATTGACAAGTACTTTTCTAGTTAATGTATATTTTTCATGCTGAATTTAAGATAAAATCCTGAATAGAAAATTCAATGAGACAAACAAAGCTCTCTAAAAAAAAAATTTCTACTCAACTTCCACATTGACTTTGACATTACCTTCTGGCATTTCGGGTAATTTCCATGCCCCCATTTTTTCTTCTACTGATGGATAAATGGCAACGACCGTATTATTGAGTGGCACATAAATAAGCGATTCCCGTTTCACTTCATCGTTTAGTAACTGGCCTTTAGGATCAAAGTGATTCATTAATACGATCAATACACCAAATATGATTAGCACTTTGCATGCTCCCAGCAACATACCTGCGACTTTATTAATGCCTCCCAGAGCGACTTTGGAAGAAGATTTAGTGAGGGCTCGGGCTAACAGGTGAACCAAAATAACGATTAATAGAAAAGTTACAGCAAATCCGGTCAGAGGTAAATACTTTGAAGAGATATTAAACCACGATCCCAGATATCCGCATACCCACCACGAAAAATGAATCGCAACCCAAATACCTAAAAACAAAGAAACAACAGAAGCGGCTTCGACAAAAAAGCCTTTGACAAATCCTTTATAACCAAACCAGAGACATGGAATTAAAATGATGATATCCAAAAAATTCATATGTATATTATTTGTAGTCTAAAAATATATTTGTCTGACATAATCTCCCCCTCTAATTTCATTAATTTATTAACATCGAATAGTTGATGGGCTAGATTAATTGTCTGTTCAGGCTATTTGATTCAGTTAAAATCTTTGTCAATTATGTTTTTTTTACCATCTTTGAGGAAAATATCAGGCATTGAAAACCTACTTTTTTATAGCTTTATTTCTTTTGCCCTTTTTCCTCTCTGCTCAATCAGACATTGAAAAGCCAATCGTAAAAGAGGTGGATTCATTAATCACACCTCAAAATCCTTCATGCGATGCTCAGGTTCCTACCGCTTTCACGCCCAACGGAGACAACGAGAACGATATTTTATATGTCAGAGAATTTAAGTCATCTGATATTTATTTTACCATTTATAATCGCTGGGGGCAGGAAGTATTTCACAGCGAATCTCTCACCGAAGGCTGGGATGGAAAATATAAAGGCGCAGATCTTAACACAGGAGTCTTTGTCTATTTTTTAAGAGCTACATGCGCAGATAGAACAAAAATTGAACGAACCGGGAATGTTACTTTAATACGATGAAACAAATTCTGGCCATCCTCCTCCTTTTATTTTCACTGAACAGTGTTGCTCAGGACATACATTTTACTCAGTTCTACGAATCCCCCCTCAACCTGAATCCTGCTCTTACAGGTTATTTTCCTTGCAAATACAGAATTGGAGCCAATTCCAAAAACCGATTTGTAGGTATGGGCAATTTATATAAAACCCGCTCTGCTTGGATTGACACAAAGATAACCAATGTTAAAATGCGGAGAATGTGGTTTGGCCTCGGATTCAAATTAAATCATGATATTGAAGGTCCTGGTACTCTCAAAAACACTTCTGGAACAGCTACGTTTTCCTTCAATAACGGACTAAATAAAGGTAATCGCTTATTTTATTCGCTGGGGCTTGGTATTGGTTACAATGCTCATTCGCTCAATACCGACGGACTATACTACGATAATCAATGGAATGGAATGACTTTCGACACCGACCTGCCCAGTATGGAAAACGGAATCACATCAGCCTCCAATTATTGGGATATTTCGGGTGGTTTTCTGTCGACTTACGAAGCAATGAACGGTCAGAAAATATACTGGGGCATGGGTTTTCACCACCTAAACAAGCCTACCGACTCTTTCAATGGAAGCGATAACGAATTGGCTATGAAAACCATAATACATGCTGGCTTCGACAAATATTTTGGAAGCATCAAGTTGAAACCCAGAATAATGTATGAAATGAAACAGCGTCAGAATGAATGTACATTTGGGCTGAATGCATGGTTCTCTGGTGGGAATGGCTCATTTATACTTGGCATTTGGTCTCGTTCCGGCCGTGAAATATCACCTTTAGTAGGAATTCATATCAAAGGCTGGTTGTTTCAACTTAATTACGACCTGATTACCGGAATTCCCTCACAAGCAACAGGAATGGCCGGAGGATGGGAATTTTCGCTTGTAAAAACGTTCCAATGCACCGAAAGAATTGCCCCAACAGGTGCCCGTAATAAAAAAATTATCCCCAGGGTATGGGATAAGAAAAGTAAAACTTGCCCGGCTTTCACGAGTCTATGAACCAGATTCAGCTCATTGCCCTCCTCATTTTTATTATTACCTACACCGGGATAATTTTCACCCGCCTTCCCTGGATTAATATTGATCGTCCTTCAGCTGCTTTTTTTGGTGCAGTAGCCATGATTGTTTTTGGCGTACTGCCTTTCGACACTGCCATTGCAGCCATCGATTTTAATACCATTGCGCTTTTACTGGGAATGATGATTATTATTACCACCTTGCAGCTCGACGGATTTTTTTCTTTTATTACACGCAAAACTGTTCTTTTAACGCATAGCAAAACCGGGCTTCTAACCATTATTGTTTTCGTTACAGGTATTGGAAGTGCCTTTCTGGTCAACGATGCTGTAGTACTCATGCTCACTCCCATCATTATTGCGCTCTGTCGAAACCTGAAACTTAACCCCATGCCCTATCTCATGGCAGAGATTCTCTCTACCAATGTTGGAAGCGCCATGACGATCACAGGGAATCCCCAGAATATGCTGATCGGTATGACCTCTCAAATACCCTATGGTACTTTCCTGATACTGCTTGCCCCGATTTCAATACTGGGAATGTTTGCCATCATACTTATTATTAAATGGTTGTACCGCACCGAATTCATCAAAGACAAACAATTACTTATAAGCGAGCTACCCGAAAAAGGAAATCTTAAATCAATGCGCATTTCTGTTCCTGTTTTTTTTCTCGTCATAATTCTTTTCTTTTTCGGACATATTATTGGCTTTTCTATTTCACTCATTGCACTCGCTGGTGCTTCAGTTATACTCATATTCGGAAAAATAAAACCTTCACGCATTATTAAAGAAATTGACTGGGTTTTACTCTTATTTTTCGCCTGTCTTTTTATCGTCGTTCAGGGAATTGAAAAAGCAGGACTTTTAGAGAACCTTCGAACATACAGCACGTGGACCAACGACCTGTCAGGAATCACATCCCTCCACGGAATAGGTCTTGCGGCATCCCAAATAGTGAGTAATGTTCCTTTTACTATTGCCATGATTCCATTGCTTCATTCTTCTGCTACCGATCTCACATGGCTCACGCTGGCTTCTGCGTCAACACTAGCAGGCAATGCGACCATCATTGGTGCAGTGGCCAATCTCATTGTAATAGAATCAGCTGCCAAGGCTGGTATCGTAATCACTTTCAAATCTTTTCTTAAAATCGGCCTTGTTACAACGGCTATTACCTTTGTAATTTCGATAACCATATTATATCTCTGGAATCTGGCAGGTATCTTATAACAACTATCCATAAAGCGAACAAACTTTTTCATTTTCAACAATAATAACGTTAAAAATGATATAGAATGAATACAGTAATTCTATGCGTTTCATCGATAACATCTCAAGTAATAAATTGAAAATCCCATCGACAAAACTATTTTTTAGTACTTTTGAAAATCTGAATACCCTTGGTGGATAAAAAACATTAGAATGACTTTTACTTTTAGATCTCTTAGTAAAAAAGAAACCAGCCTGTTAAAAGCAATCGCAATCATTATGATTGCCTTTCACAACTATTTTAGATGGGTGAATCCTATTTGTGGCGAAAACGAATTTTCTTTTGTACAACAAAATCTCTTTAATTTTTTTGATGGAATAGGCATTAACTGGTTGCAATTTATAAATCTCACATTCAACTATCTGGGACACTTCGGCGTACAAATATTTATTTTCCTTAGTGCCTATGGTTTAACCATTTCTACCAACGATAAGCCTATACATTGGGGCTCTTTTGTATGGAGTCGTTTTAAAAAACTTTATCCGATTTTCGTGGGGGGAGCAATTCTATATGTGTTGTTTTTTATCCTTCGTACTGGAAATTTACCCCAATTTAGTGTCGTCAAGGACATACTGATACAACTGAGTCTCACAGCGAATTTAATTCCAGATAAAGCCATGGTTATTACGGGTCCCTGGTGGTTCTTTTCTCTCATTTTCCAGTTCTATATCGTTTTTCCTTTGCTCATTATAGGATTCAGGAAATATAAAAGTGTATTTCTTTTTATTGTCGGAGGATTGGCACTGGTTATATTATACACATGCAATCGCTTTGCGTTGCAAAACAATCTAAATATACTGCAGACTTTTCTAGGTCACCTGCCAGAATTTGTTTTGGGTATTGGACTGGCCAGTTATAAGCAGACGAAAATACTCTGGTTTGTAACATTAACGGCACTTGCAGCTTTCCTTCTTTCCAATTACTTCGAATGGGCCTGGTTACTTGGATTTGTATCTTTCACCCTCGTTTTTTTCTGGTTCTATTCAACCATACTTTCGAAACTTTTTGCAAAGAGAAAATTTGCTTTTCTGGTATTTATTGGAAATATTTCTGTCTACATTTTTGTCGTTCACGGCTTTTTAAGGGATGGTTTTCTGGGAATTGGCAACAGCATGAACAATCCCGTTTTAGGGATACTGGGTTCTCTGTCATTCTTTATTTTTGTAATTATTGTTGCTTATGGTATGCAGAAGTCTGACGAAGCCCTTAAACAGGTACTCTATGGAAAGACGGCACCTTTCGCGAAAAAATTAATTGTTCTAATTCCTGTGATTACCATAGCCCTCTTCATAGGGTATTACTACTACGCCGTTGAAAACTTTAAGAAATTATCGCTTTCAATTCCTGAAAAGACCATCGAAAGTTCAGCCGAAGAACTAAGTCTGGATAAAGGCAACATTATTAGTTCCGGAACGACTGTGGTAAACATGTCTAATGCAATGCAACAAGACTCAACTATATTCAAAACTGGCAAATTCTCGTTTTTAACAGATTCATCTTGTCAGTTTGCTCCTTCCTGTATTCTCGAAAATCCAACTGCTTGTCAGAAAATAACGGTTTCTGTATGGAGAAAATCTTCGCACATTGAACAAGGTTCATTGGTCATTTCAATTCCTGAAACGGGTTATTATGTATCAACCAACACACCTTACAAATCAGAAAATGGCTGGGATTTGCTTACGATTAGTACAGAATTACCTTGTAATATTTTAAAACAGGAAGTGAAAGTATATTGCTGGAATTCGTCAACGCAAAAAGTTAATTTCGACGATTTCTCAGTCGTTTATCGATAAAACTGAACTTCAAAAAAAGAAAAACGATTCGCCTCAATTACTCCGTATAACTCAGATTTGAGAAAGCACCTTCGGTGACGTTAATCTCAGTGACCATATCGGTCAATCTCATTTTGAAATTGTAAGTACCGCTGATTTTCTTGTTTGCAAGATCAACACTCGAAAGCACTACGGTTCCCTGATAAGCGGTATAAATACTATCGGTGCTAGCACCCACTTTAGGCGTAAAATTGGCAGCAAAACCTAACTGGGAAGTTCCGGGATCAAGTGTATAAGTTGCAGCAGTCTGTCCAAAAACGGTGATTGCCATTACATTATTTCCATTAATTGAACCCGTTCCGGTGATTATAAAAGTTCCACTTTGAAGCGTTGTAACACGGGTAATTGCTGACCAAGCTGCGCCGTCAATTTTAGCCGACATAGAAGCAGTTAGATTGATCAGATTTGAAGTTGAATCTTCACCATCTTTTTTACATTGAACAAAAAGTACAGACAACATCAATAACACGAGAATATTTTTCATGACTTTTTTTTGTAAAAGTAAGATAATCTCACTAAAAACGCAAAAAATACCACAATGTCAAAAGGTAAACGCGTCTAAATCATAGGAAATAAATAAAAAAAAGTCGTTATTGCTATGATTCATGTAGTATCATCAGCTCTTAGAAATACTAATTGAATCAGAAGCAATCTCGATGCCTGCCATAAGGCAGGCTTGTACTATAAAGTATTAAGATTAAAATTTAGGCCAGTTCTCGAATACAATCACCAAATTGAGATTGCTTCGAGTAATTAAGTGAGCATACTAACTATTCAACATACCAATACTCTCGCAATAGCGTATTGTGTTTTTTTATTTTTTAAATTAAGATGCGTTTACCATAGACATATTATCCTGCATGCATTCAGAATAACCTTTTCTTATTATGTTGAAGATGTTTTACAGGAATAATTGCCGGGGTATTGGTTTTGTTTATACTTTTGTAAAAAAAGCAATATGGCAGTCATACAATCGATGACCGGATACGGTAAAAGTGAAAAAACAGGACAGAAAAAAAAGTATCTGGTAGAAATTCGTTCTCTCAACAGCAAACAGGCAGATATCAACTGTCGAATTCCATTGATGTTCCGTGAAAAAGAAATTGAAATCAGAAATCTGCTCAACGAAAAATTGGTGCGCGGAAAAATAGACTTCCACATTGGTTTCGAGACCTCTGTAAAAGCTGATGTTGCCTTAAACACAGATCTTTTTAAAAGTTATTACTCCAGTATATCGCAAATGCTGGCGGAAATGAATATTACGCCCGACACACAAATAATTTCTTCGGTGCTCCGCTTTCCCGATGTCATTCAACCTCCCCGCGAGGAATTTGACGAAGACGAGTGGAAACTTGTTTCAACCGCCATTTACGAAGCCATACAGAACATTATAACACATCGTAATTCAGAGGGTAAAGCCTTAGACAACGATCTTAAAAAACACGTACAGAATATTCAGGAAAAAGTAAAAGAAGTCCTTCCTCTGGGCGAACAAAGAAAAGAGCAGATAAGAAGTCGCTTAAGTCAGTCCCTGCAAGAGATATCCGAAAGAGCTTCTAACGATCCCAATCGCTTTGAACAGGAGCTGATTTACTATCTCGAAAAAATGGATTTCAGCGAAGAGATTACCCGTCTAACTCAGCATTGTATTTACTTTTTTGAAACCATGAGCGAAGAAACACCCGGACGCAAACTGGCCTTCATTTCACAGGAAATGGGACGCGAAATTAACACCCTTGGTTCAAAAGCTTATCATTCGGGTATCCAGAAACTGGTGGTTGAAATGAAAGACGAACTGGAAAAAATTAAAGAACAACTCTTAAATATTCTGTAATGGAGGGAAAAGTGCTCATTTTTTCGGCTCCTTCGGGATCAGGTAAAACAACCATCGTTCAGGAATTACTTAAAACATTTTCTCAGCTCGAATTCAGCATATCGGCCACCAATCGTCCGCCCAGAGTCAACGAGATTAATGGCAAGGACTATTATTTTGTTTCCACCGAAATATTCAAAAACAGAATCAACAAAAAGGCTTTTGTCGAATTCGAAGAAGTCTACCCTGGCCGATATTACGGAACTCTGAAAAGCGAAATGGACCGCATCTGGGAAAATAAGCATTTCGTGGTTTTTGATGTGGATGTAAAAGGTGGCGTGAGTCTGAAAAAAATATTTGGAAAGAATGCCCTCTCTGTTTTTGTCTGTCCCCCACATCTTGATGCATTGAAAGAAAGACTGGAAAAACGTGGCACAGAAACACTCGAAACACTAAAAATGCGCCTGGACAAAGCGGCCGAAGAACTGGAATTTAAAAAAGATTTCGATGTGGTTCTTGTCAACGACAACCTGACAGAAGCCGTTGCAGAAGCCAAAAGACTGGTAAAAGAGTTTTTGGAGAAGAAATAACGAGGTATTCAAAATTCACTATCTTTGTAAAACAACGTTATTAATTATGAACTCTGTTGATTTAAAAAAGAACTTTCACTTGCTCATTGACAGCATAGACAATGAAAACTTGCTTATTCATTTGTATGAAATAATCAAAAACAGAGTATCAACTGAAGACGGCCAACTTTGGGGAAGACTTACAAAATATGAGCAGGAGGAATTAATTCAGACTTTTGAAGAATGTAAAAGCAATGAATATCTTATCAGTAACGAAGAAATGAAGAAAAAGCACAAGAAATGGCTTTAGAGGTTTACTGGTCAAAAAAAGCAGATAAAAAATTCGATATCATTATTACTCATTTGACTGAAAAATGGGGTACAAAGGTTACGACACAATTTGTTAAAAAAGTTTACGATTTTTTAGATATTCTTTCAGAATTTCCTGAATTGGGAACTATTGAACATATGAATAATAATATCAGAGGATTTACCATTACTAAACAAATCAATATTTTTTATTTAATTCAGAACAAACGAATAATTCTTTTAAATTTCTTTGACAACAGACAGCATCCAAAAAAGAAATTGAAATAGCCCCAGCCTCAGCGTAGTTCCGATTGCTATCGGAAGCAACTACGCTGCCATATTAAAACATCAACTTCTTACATATATTAATTATATATTGTACAATTGTCGTTTGTATTATCTATATCATAGCAACATATCTGATTCAAAATATCAGAGAATATTCCAGCGTAGTTGCTCCCGAGGCTTCGGGACTACGCTGAGAATGAAAAAAAAAAGATTCTAATTAAATTAATCAAAATCCCATACGTTCTGCAATCCCATTTTTTTTTGATAATTTCGCATAAAATTAAATTTCTATGATGCGAAGTCACACATGCGGCGAATTACGGTCAGCACATTGCGGTTCAGAAGTCACTCTTTGCGGGTGGATACAGACAATAAGAGATAAAGGATCGGTGATTTGGGTCGATTTACGCGACCGTTACGGAATCACACAGCTGGTTATGGAAGAAGGAAAGACTGATGCAGCGGTTCTAAGTCAGATCCGCGAATGTGGTCGCGAATATGTTATTTGCATCAAAGGTAAAGTCATTGATCGTTTTTCTAAAAACCCCAAGATTGAAACTGGCGATGTCGAAGTCTTTGTCACGGGTGTTGAGGTTTTAAACGTATCCAAAGTTCCGCCTTTTACTATCGAAGACGAAAGTGATGGCGGCGATGAACTTCGCATGAAATACAGGTACCTGGACTTGCGACGCAATCCACTGAAAAACAACATGATTCTGCGCAACAATTTAGCCAGAGAAACACGCAATTATCTTCAGGATATTGGGTTCATGGAAATTGAAACCCCCTACCTTATTAAATCGACACCCGAAGGAGCACGCGACTTTGTGGTACCTTCCCGTTTAAGCCCCGGACAGTTTTATGCCCTGCCCCAGTCACCTCAGACTTTCAAACAATTGCTGATGGTTTCGGGATACGACAAATATTATCAGATTGTCCGCTGTTTCAGGGACGAAGACCTACGGGCCGACCGTCAACCTGAATTTACGCAGATCGACTGCGAAATGGCTTTTGTAGATCAGGAAGACATTCTGAATACTTTCGAAGGACTTATGAAAAAACTTTTCAAAGCCACCCGAGGAATAGAGCTGAGCGATTTTCCCCGTATGACATGGGAAGATGCCATGTCGAACTATGGTTCAGACAAGCCCGATCTTCGCTTTGACATGAAATTCAACGATATTTCGGCCCTGGTTAAAGGACATAACTTTAAAGTTTTTGACGATGCCGAAATTATTCTCGCCATCAATGCCACAGGCTGTGCCGAATATACCCGCAAGCAGCTCGACGAATTGACAGACTTTGTGAAACGTCCTCAGGTTG
>PHDH01000062.1 GCA_002840935.1 Bacteroidetes bacterium HGW-Bacteroidetes-21
TTGAAATTGTATTTTTTATAAATATTTGATCCCTCTGGGATCCAAATTCACGTTTTATTAAAATCAAAACAGTTTCTAAATATTTTAATAGAAATTAAAAACGCCCGCTTCTTTCGATGCGGGCGTTTTTTTTAAAAATGCTGTGAAACTTAATCTCGATAAAGTATACAGCCAGTTAATGTAACCTTCTTTTACGAATTGAATTATAAATGCTTTTTAAATGGACCGTGTAGATTTGTAGCTAACAGTCATTTCCATGCAAGTTTGTTTGAATTGATTTTTTTTGCAAATACCCAAGAGAAATCAACTGGAAAACAGGCTTATTAATCCTTGCATAGCAATGACATTTACCATAATACTCAAAGAACGTCCAACTCTTTTTAAATACCTTTTGTAAATAATCTTTTGGCTACCGAACAATGCAAATATAGTCGTTGAAGGAATAATTTTTTTGATCATGTTATAAGTGGCAATCCAAATGATGTATTTGGATCGTATTATGTAATAACTGGTAAAATTAATTTGTTTTTAAGATTTGAGAATTTTACTTTAGTTGTTATCTTTGGCTTCTTTAAGAAACAAGTAGGGACTTGCCTATATAATAATGATTTTTTTTTACAGGAATAGATATTGTTTTTGTACTTTAGGGTTGATATGGCTTGTTTCAACTTCCTTATTCGCACAGCATCCCAGTCTAAAAAACTATACGGTAGATAACGGATTATCCTCGTCAGAAGTCTATATGACCCTGCAAGACGACGAAGGATATATTTGGGTTGCAACTACCAATGGCGTTTGTCGTTTCGATGGTTATACATTTGAAGTATTTACAACAAAAGATGGTCTGACCGACAATGTAATATACGAATTGTTTAAAGACCCTAAGGGAAGAATTTGGTTTGTTTCAAGTCAACTCACTTTATCATATTGGCAAAACAATAAAATTCATACTTACAAATATAATGAGTTAATTAAAAAACAATACAACATAATAATAAATATTGAAAACCGTAACTTCTATGTAGATAAGTATGATAACATATACTTCAGTATATCAAAAAATGGGGTCTACAGAATCGATTCTAAAGGTCAAGTTTTTAAATTTAAGAATATAAATAAAGATCTTTCTCATACTTATTTAATGCAAATTGACAAAGCGCATTATGTGACTTACTATTATAAAGGATTACCTGATACTATTTATTACGATTGGGGAAATGCTGTCTTGAATTTTAAACCAAAAAAGTTTGAGGAGACTAGTTATTTTAATAAATACTTATTATTAACAAGTGATAGTAAATTACTCTTTAGTTTTGGGAAAAGAATTTTTCAGATTTTTGGCAAAGAGGTTAACGCCTTCGAAGAACCAGATTATATTATTTCTCTCAACGAAGACAAATCAAAAAATACTTGGGTTGGATTAAGAGAAAATGGGGCCTTATGTTTTAAATATGGAGATTTGTCAAAAAAGCCATTTTTACACATTTTAAAAGGTTATCCTGTATCTGATATATTTAGCGATAAAGAAGGTGGATTATGGTTTTCAACACTCACTAATGGATTGTATTACACTCCTTCGCTAGACGTGCTAACATTAAACAAGGATGATGGGTTGCTTGAAGATAAAATCACACAAATAAGTTTAGTAGATACTTCTAAGATTGCAATATTCTTTAGGAGTCAATCATATAATCTTCTAGGAAAAACAATTGAAGTCGTAAAAGAGAATATTCCTGAAGGTGAGTATTTGAGAACGGTTATTAAGACGACAGGAAGGGAGTGGCTTGTAACGAACAAATCTCTTTTTTTAAAAAGAAATGGTGAATGGAGAACTGTTTATAATTGTTTTAAGGATGAAACAAATATTATTTCTGGGATTTTTAACATTTGTAATATATGTGAGAATAGAAAGAAGGAAGTTCTGATTTTAGAAAGAATATATATATATATAATTAAGAATAATAAGATTAAAACCCTACATGCTAATTATAAGGGTATTAGATTTTATAAATATTTATATGATGGAGAATCAAAGTTCTATTTTGCAAGTAATCAAGGGGCCGGTTATTTAATAAAAGATGGTAGTTATTTTTATGGAGATAACAATCCTGAGTTAAACATTGATAGTCTATATTTATACGGAGACGATTACCCCGAATTGAAAACACGGATGAACGACATTTTATTTAACCCTGTCGATTCGGGTCTTTGGATGGCCAGTAAGGAACATGGCATTTATTTGCTTAAAAATAATGTAGTGTACAATATTGATGTTGAAGATGGTTTAGCCAGTAATCAGGTATATCATCTTACTTTGCAAAAAAACAAACTATGGGCATCGACTCAAAATGGGATTAGCCGAATTGTATTAAAGCCGAATTCAGAAAGTATTGAAGGCATTTATAATATTACAACTAAACACGGTTTGGCGTCGAACAATGTTAGCATGACACTGATTAAAGGCGATACGCTTTATGCTGCTACAGATAAAGGATTGTCGTTCTTTAGTACAGATATTAATATTTCAGATCACATAGGCAAAGTAAAAATTACAGAGATAAAAATAAATGAGAAGGATACAGCAATTAACAATTTCTATGAACTGCCATATAATACAAGTACAATTACGCTTACATATAAATATTTGTCCTATTTAAATGCCGGGAAGCATGTTTATCAATATCGCTTGGCTGGACTATCGGATGATTGGCAAACAACGACAAATACCGAAATCAGGTTTACAACGCTTCCTCCCGGAGATTATTCGTTCGAAGTGCGAGTTATTTTTGAGAATAAAACAACATCACTTTCTTCAGATACTATTCATTTTACAATCACACCCCCTTTTTGGTTAACTTGGAGGTTCCTTCTCTCTTCTGTCGTGTTTGTCATTGCTATTGGCTTTGGAGTTTATAAATATCGTATAAAGTCCATTGTCAAACAGAATGAGCTTAAATACAAACTTTTTGAATATCAACGGAAAGCTTTGTCAAGTCAGATGAATCCACATTTTATTTTTAACTCGTTGAACTCTATTCAGCTTTTTATACTTAAGAATGATCCAGTTACATCCAATAAGTACTTGTCGAAATTTGCATTGTTAATGAGAAATATTCTTAATAATTCCGAATATGAGTTTATTTCACTGGAATCAGAGATTCAAACGTTAATTACTTATATCGAGTTGGAACAATTACGGTTTGGCAGGAAATTCGACTTTAAAATTAAGATAGACAAGAGTCTCGATATTTGCGAAATTAGAATACCGTCAATGCTTATCCAACCTTTTGCAGAAAATGCGATATGGCATGGACTTATGAATAAGGAATCGGAAGACGAGTTGGGAATTCTTGAAATAGAGATTGCTCCTTATGACAAGTTTATTAAATGTATCATTACAGATAATGGCGTTGGGCGAGAGAAAGCATCTCAAATAAAAGCAAGATCAAATAAAACTCAACAATCACTTGGAGCAAAAATCACAGAGCAAAGGCTATTGTTGCTTAATAAAGTTTATAAAGACAAATTAAGTATTGTCTTTACAGACTTATTCGATGAAAATAAAAAGGCAATAGGTACAAAAGTAGAACTTTATATTCCTATAATCATTTAAGAATGGAAAAGATGCGAATTGTAATTGTTGATGACGAAGAAAATGCCATAGAAATTATTTCAACCATTTTAAATAAGTATTGTTGTGGTGTTGAAATTGTTGGTACAGCTCTTTCTGCAGAAAATGGAATTTCAATTATTAATGAATTAAAGCCAGATTTGGCTTTTATTGATATCAACATGAATGATGCCACAGGTTTTGATGTTATAAATGGAATTTCAAACACAAATACTTTAATAGTTTTTGTAACGGCTCACGAAAGATTCGCAGTTAAGGCATTTAAGTTCAAGGTGTTTGATTATGTTCTTAAGCCTGCGGGAATAGAGGAAATTCAAGATGTGCTTTCAAGAGTCAGAGCATATTTAACTGAAACTAAAAAACAGACATCAAAAAGCAATGAAATAAACGTCGATAAGATAGTTGTAAATACTTTAAACGAGATAATTATTATTGACCCAATGGAGATTGTTTATATTGAGGCTGACGGCAGGTATTGTACTCTGTTTATGAATAATCAGAAACAAATATTTGTCACTAAAAGTCTTGCTGAATTCGAGCTGTTGATTGATACAAATTTATTTTTTCGTACACATCATTCTGTTATTGTTAATTTAAGTTTTGTAAATTCAATTATTGCCAAGGATGGCCATGTTATTTGTTTGAATAATATGTATAAAGTGCCTCTGTCACGTAGAAGAAAAGATGAGTTTATTGAGAAAATAAAATCAAGTCATAGTTAGATAAAAACAATTCTTTTATTAATCTATAGATAATGTAATAATAGCTTATATTGTGGTATGGGAAAATATTTAAAAAGCCAGGAAAATGCTGTTATAAAATAATGTAAGTGGTTCTTACCAACCAAAGAAAAAAAACTTTACATTTGGGTGATAAAAAATATCGTTGTGAGAAAAAACTTGTTATTGCTATGTCTACTTGTGTTATCGCGCATTTTATGTGCACAGGACATGCATTTTTCACAAGTATATTTTTCTCCACTTTCCTTAAGTCCTGTTCAAACGGGTAACTTTAATGGGGATTGGCGTTTTTCGAACAATTACCGAACCCAGTGGAGATCGGTTGCTATTCCTTATAATACTTTGTCGGCCGGTTTCGAGAAACAGTTTTATCTTCACAAGGAGCATTTTGCCGGAGGTCTTTATATTCTGAACGATGAAAGTGGCCATGTGTTTTTAAATGTCACCAAAATATATGTATCATTTGCTTATCATAAAGCTATCAATTATAATAATTTTCATATAGGATTACAGGCTGGATATGTTCATAAAAGCTACGATAAAGATAAGGCTACGATGCCATCGCAGTTTGATATGTCTACCGGGTATTTCAACTCTTCGCTCGATAATGGAGAACTGAATTTGAATGATAAAACGGGCTATCCCGATGTAAATCTTGCGCTAGGGTGGAGCCGTCGTTTTTCAATTGTTGAGCCAGAAATTGCTCTTTCCTTTTTCCATTTGAATTTCCCTAAAGAAAGTTTTTTAACCGAGGACAATCGTTTGCCAGTTCGTTCGGTATTCAGTGGCAGACTTTTAACACATATTAGCGACAAATGGCTTTTAACTCCCACGATCTTTGCAATGGGGCATAGAAATGCAGCCGATATTATTGCTGGTACTCGCCTCGATTATTATTTCAAGCCAACCCCGGTTTTCTTTAAGGGTGTTTTTGGCGGATTTTACTATAGAATTACTCCCGAAAATGTGGATGCTATGATTATTCAGGGTGGTCTTACATTCAAAAATTTTGAAATTGGACTTAGCTACGACTATAATGTTTCTGCTCTTAAACCAGCTACCGGGAACAGAGGTGCTTTTGAAATTGGATTTATTTTTACAGGTCCTAGTTCTATGTTGAATAAATATACGATACCGTGCGAAAGAATGTAGTATTATTCATCCTATTTATATTTTGTTTTACCTCTTTGGCAATATCTCAACCCATTGATGATATGAGCGGCTTGGGATCAAATCATTTGAAAGGGTTTACTAAAAGTTCGCTGAGACTGGGCGACACATATTCTGCCATCGATTTTTTGAACGAGTACCTGATACGAAACCCTGAAAACATTAAGTCTACATATGAATTAGCTGAATTATATCGTGGAACTCGTGATTATGGGAATGCGGCTTTATGGTATAAAAAAGTTATAGATGCCGACGAAGATAATTATCCGCTTGCTCGTTTCTATTATGCAAAAATGCTGAAAATGGAAGGCGTTTATGATGAAGCCATGATTAATTTCTCTGATTTTAAAAAGAACATCAAGCAGCTCATGGATGAGGCATTATTTAAAAAAATATTGAAGAATGAGATTGATGGAATTGACTATGCCAGAAAAGCTCTGGAACCAAAACAAAGAATTCAGGTCTATCATCTGGATGCTACTGTAAATAATAAACATATTGATTTAAGTCCTTTGGCTTTAGACGATAATACGATGATATATGCGTCTCTTTATATGGACACATTGAAGTACTATAGTCAAAAAGATTCAACTATTGATGTACCCGTACGCCAGTTTTATTATGCTAAAAGAAGCGGAGATAGCTGGAAGGGAACGGGGCTAGCTGAAGTATCATTTAATATACCTGGAATAAATACTGGGAACGGTGCATTATCTACAGATGGTATGAGATTTTACTTTACCCGTTGTGAAAAAAATTGGAAGAACGAGAATATATGTAAAATATTTGTGAGTCGAAAAGAGGGTTCCGAGTGGACTGTGCCAGAAGAAGTAACCGAGTTGAATCATCCTCAGTTTACTACAACGCAACCTGCCATTGGTACAGATAGTCGATCTGGGAATGAAGTGATTTATTTTTCATCCAATAGGCCTGGAGGAAAAGGAGGTCTCGATTTATGGTATGCCATTTTCAATAAAAAGACCGGTACTTTTAAAGAACCTAAAAATATGGGTTCAATCATTAATTCTCTTGGCGACGAAATGACACCGTGGTATGATACCCAAACCAGAAATCTATATTTTAGTTCCGATGGGCATCCCAGTATGGGCGGTCTGGATATTTTTAAATCAACGGGTGAAATGCGTACATGGGAGGAACCAGAGAATGTGGGTCTACCCATAAACTCTTGTGCCGACGAACTCTATTTTTCATACACACCTTCTCATGAAGATGGTTTTTTTGTTTCAAATCGAATTGGTGGATTTGCTCACCGATGTTCAACCTGTGGGGATGATATTTATTTCTTTCGTCTTCTGGATTTTATTAAAATTGGGGTCACCGGAAAAGTCCTTGCTATTCAGGATAGTAGTATTTATAAAATTTTGGAACAAAATATCGACAAGAATAAAACTGTTGGAGAATACGATGATACTGATGAATTAATTGAACCTGCAGTGGGCGCAATTATTAATTTGTTTTGGCAGAACGAAAAATCAAAAACAGATATGTTTATTGCCCGAGACACGGTAAAGGCAGATGGTTCTTATTTTTTCCGACTCGAACCAGAAAAGAAATACAAACTTTTGGTAGAAAATTATGGCTTTTTTAATAAGACACTTACAACAAACACGATGGGCATTGTGAGTTCAGACACTATCCATTTAGATGCTATATACATTAATAAGATACCTCTAGAGCCTTTGGTTGTAAAGAATATTTACTATGAATTTAACAAATCTGATCTTACCAAGGAGTCTGAGGGTGTTATTGATTCAACAATTTTTAGGATAATGACCGAGAATCCCACCATTGTTGTGGAGCTTAGGTCGCACACCGACTCCATTAGTAGTGCTGGCTATAATCTTAAGTTATCACAGCGACGTGCAGAAAGTGTAGTAAAATACTTGATCGCTAAGGGAATTAAAGAGGAAAGGTTGATTGCAAAAGGTTTTGGGAAAAACATGCCCATTGCTCCTAATTCAAATCCAGATGGCAGTGATAACCCCGAAGGTCGTCAGAAAAACAGAAGAACCGAGTTTCGTATCGTGGGTTCGCTCGAGCAGTATTCGGATATTAAATACGAGGAGTAGCTTTATTCCTTATGACTTCTTTTAAGTTTACTAAAAGCGACCGTAATATCATGGTACATTTCTTCGGCAATTAATACTGTTTTATTTTCAATTATTTGAAAGTGCTTATGTTTTTCTGAGTTGTTTTCAGATAAAAGAATAAACTTGCTTCCCTGATTTAAAGTATGGAGAAGGGGATTTCTTAAATCATTGTATAGCTCATCGTTCCTGTTTAATACTTTATAACCCGAACCAAACAGGGTGGAAATGGCTTTGTTGAAACGTTTTTTGGATTGTTCTCGGGCTTTAAGTGGCTTATTATCCATGAGTCCCCCCAGATATTCTATAGCCTGAACCATCATAATGAAGGAGATAAAATAAAAGCCTTTTTCCTGAAGGGCTTTAATTTGAGGAAGAACAAAAGTGGAAAAATGTTCACTATTATTTATCATACATGGACTATGATTCCATATGAATGTCTCTGATTCTCAATTGCAATGTAGTTTGACCCATGAATTCATTCTTTTCTATGGAGTAGCATACGTTAAAATGTTTGCTAATAGCCACTTTTTCCACAAGGGAACCCATTTGAAAGGCGATTGAGGGGAATATTGCTTTTGGGCAGGAAGAGTGCTTTAGATCAAGTTTCAGGTGTTCGTGGTTTTTGCCTACAGTTTTCCCATAGCCAGAATCAGACATGCCATTAGAAACGAATAAAGGCGTCATGTTGCCTGGTCCAAAGGGCTGAAATCTGTCAATAATCCTGAAAAATTTGTCGTTAATACGATCGGGAGGCAACTCGGCATCAATTTCAATGCGAGGTATAAGTTGATCTGGTTCAATAGTCTCCTCTACAATTCTTTCGAATCGTGTTTTAAAATCGTACAGTTTTTCGGGTTTAAGGGTTAACCCGGCAGCATACATGTGACCACCATAATTTTCCAGTAAATCGCCACAGGCATCAATGGCTTTATAGAGATCGAATCCATCTACGGAACGGGCAGAGCCGGTAATAAACCCGTTGGATTTAGTGAAAATGATGGTAGGCTTGTAATGATATTCAATTAATCGAGAGGCAACGATACCTACTACACCTTTATGCCATTCGGGGTCGTAGAGGATGGTTGATTTTTTATTGGGCGAATCGGGATCGTCACTTATGAGTTTCAGTGCTTCTTGAAATATTGTCTGATCAAGATCTTTTCTCTCGTCGTTACAGATATTTATTCCTTTGGCTTTTTCGTAAGCGTCTGTTTCGTCAAGCGAAATCAAGAGATCAACAGCAAAAATGCCTTTTTTAATACGACCAGCGGCGTTGATGCGGGGACCAATTTTAAAAACGATATCGTTGATAGTCAGTTCCTGTGACGGTTCAATTTTTGCAGTTTTCCGAATGGCTTTAAGTCCTTCGCATGGGTTGGCATTAAGTTTTTTAAGCCCGTGATAGGCTAAAATACGATTTTCGTTGATTATGGGTACAATATCAGAAGCAATGCTTACTGCTACCATATCGAGATATTTGTACAAAAGCTCCATGTCGAACCCTTTGTGTATGCTATATCCCTGAAGTAATTTAAATCCAACGCCGCAACCTGATAGTTCTTTGAAAGGATAACTGCAGTTGGGTTTTTTGGGATTCAATACCGCTACGGCTTTAGGGATTTCGTCGCCAGGAAGGTGGTGATCACAAATAATAAAGTCTATGCCTCTTTCTGAGGCGTATTTAATTTTTTCAACGGCTTTTATACCACAATCCAATGCTATTACAAGACTTACGCCCGATTGCTGGGCATAATCAATTCCTTTATATGAAATACCATAACCTTCATTGTACCTCTCAGGAATGTAATATTCAAGATTAGTATGAAAACGGTTAATATAAGAATATACCATGGCGACAGATGTTGTTCCATCTACATCGTAGTCGCCATAAACCATGATTTTTTCATTCTTTTCAACAGCGGTGTCGATTCTGTGTATCGCTTCCTGCATTCCGTCCATAAGAAACGGATCGTACAGGTTTTTTAAATCGGGATTAAAAAACTTTTCTGCTTCGTCAAAGGTGTTAACACTTCTTTGAATGAGTAGGGCGGCAATAATTGGGTCAACGTTAATGGCAGAGGCTAGTTCGGCAATTTTTTCTTCTTGAGGTAAGGGTTTTACAATCCATTTTTTTTCCATGGTTAGCTTAGGTTGAGATTTAGTTGTTGGGTAAGGTTATATTTCAAAATGGATTTGACTTCTTGCATATCAGGACAAAAACCCAGTTCCTTTTCCAGGGATGTAACACCTTTATCGGTGAATCCGCAGGGGTTTATATGATTAAAGTAATTCAGATCGGTGCTTATGTTAAATGCAAAACCATGAATTGTAATCCAGTGACTTACATGCACTCCGATGGCACATATTTTTCTGGCCTTTGGTGTCCCTGTGTCTATCCAGACTCCAATGGCGCCCTCTAACCGTTCTGAAGAAATTTTATAGTGAGTAAGGGTGTCAATAATAGCTTGTTCTAGTTTGTGTATATAATTTTTAATTCCAAAACCGCATTTAAATAAGTCTATGATAGGATAGCCTACAATTTGACCCGGGCCATGATAGGTAATATCTCCGCCGCGATTGGTCTCCACATATTCAGCATTAATCTTGGATAAAAAATCGCTATTAATTAGTAAATTGTTTGATTGACCATTCTTTCCCAACGTATAAACGTGGGGATGTTCACAAAAGATAATGTAAAATGGATGATCAATATCTTTAGCTGCAAGAAGTTTATTATACAGTTCTTCCTGATAACGCCATGCTTCGGCATATGGCATTAATCCAACATCTTGAAATTCTGTATTAAACATCTAAGTCGATCTAAATAATTACGGGTAAAGTTATAAAAAATAAAACGGATAGTTTTTATTCCTTAATCTAAAAGAATTAAAAAAAATCAACCGATTGAAACTAAGCCTATTTGCAACCGGTTGATTTGATTTTCCTAATATTTCAATAAAACAGAACCTGTAAGTGGCTCGTGGTCGTCAATAATTACTATGTAAAGATAGGAACCCATGGGTAGCTTGTTCCCATTTAACGTCCCATTCCAACGGTTTTCTGTCTGATAATACTCAAGGCCTGTGCCTTTGAAACTGAAGATTTCTTCGGTCCACCGACTAAAGACTTTAATACTGACTTCGGAATAGGCTCCAATATTCAAAATCTCAAAATCATCGTTTTTCCCATCATTATTAGGCGTGATAACGTTCGGAATAATGAGTGGTATATTGATTTCAAAAGATTCAACATGCGCACATTGTAAAGCATCATTTATCGTTATGGTATATGTTCCGGAAAAAAGTCCATTGATATCTTCTGTTGTATTGCCATTTGACCAAATATAGGTATATGGATTCACGCCACCTGTAACAGTTATATTAATGATTCCCTGATGCGAAGCCTGATCTGTTTCTACGATGCTTGTTACTGTCATTGGGTCTGAATAACTGATATCCGTTTGTCCATAAGAAGTACAACCTTCTGTACTCGTTACGATTACTTCGTATGTTCCCGTTTGTGATGCGTTGGCTGTATATATTACCGGATTTTGATCGGTACTTGAAAAGGCTGCGGGGCCAGTCCATGAATATACATTGCCGCCTTCAGCAAAAAGCTGTATAGTATCTCCGGGGCAAAAGGGGCCGTTATTGCTAACCACCATTATAGGTAGAGGATGAACTACAACTTCGGTGCTGGCTGTATCAACACAACCAAAGACGTTAGATACAGTAACGTAATAAATCCCGTTCATAAGAGTCTGAGCATTGGCAATGGCAGGATTTTGCAACGAACTGGTAAAGGCTGCTGGCCCCGACCAAAGGTAATTCGATCCTCCTGATGCTATCAGGCTGATGATATCTCCGGCACAGTAAATGCCCGCATTGGAACAAATAGCTGTAGGAATTGGGTTGACAGAGATAGTCACCTGACCATTGGCGGAATTAAATCCATCACTGACTGTGACTAAGTAAGTTGTAGTTGCCGTTGGACTTACTGTTGGAGATGGCGTGGAAGCACTAAAACCAGACGGTGAAGATGCCCATAAGTATGTGTAAGAACCCGTACCACCTGTAGTTGCTGCATTCAGTATGGCCGTTTCGCCCTGGCAAATGGTGAGCATGTTGGAACTTACGTCAAGTACCAGCGCTGTTCCTGAAATGCTGATAGTTACATTGTCTGTTGTGGCACAGCCTGTTGTAATATCCGTAACAGTTACCGTAAAAGTTGTAGTGACAGTTAAATTAACTGTTTGAGGATTCTGAATGTTCGAATTGATAAGAGACGATGCGGGAGACCATTCGTATGAATAGTTTCCGCTTCCACCCGTTACAGATGCGCTAAGATTGGTGTAGGTCCCAAAAGTGATGGATGTATTATTCCCAGCATCAACAATGGGGTTGTTGTATATTGTAACTGTTGTTGAGCTGGAAGCGGTGCAACTGTTAGCTCCAGTAATAATGACATTGTAAACGCCCGCCATGGATGGAGTCGATGCTGTTATATCTGGATCTTGCTGGCTGGAAGACCATCCGCCAGGCCCTGACCAAGAATAAGAACTTCCAGTGCCGGAACTGAGTTCAATAGTAGCCCCTGCGCAATATGGACCCGTATTTGAAGATGTTGCTATTGGATTTGCATTAACAGTTACACTTGTTGTGCCAATCGTAGTACAATTGCTAGCATTGGTTATGGTTACATAATACTGCCCCGACATTGAAGTTGCTGCAGTTGTCCGGGATGGATTCTGGTTAGTACTGACCCAACCATCGGGACCCGTCCAGGCATAGTCAGTTCCACCGGAGGAATTAAGTTGTATCGTTGCTCCTTCACAATAAGGGCCGGTATTAGATACAATGGCTGAAGGACTTGGATTAACATTAACTGTGACATTCCCCGTTGAAGTACTGACTCCATCGGTTACAGTTACGTAGTATGTTGTTGTGATCGTCGGATTGACTATCGGATTGTAAATGGAAGAAGTGAAACCGGTCGGGTTAGATGACCATACGTAAGTATAAGAACCACTACCTCCCGAAGCCATGGCATTAAGCTGTGATGTTTGTCCCTGACAAATAGTGGTAGGATTGGCGGTAAGACTCGAAGAAAAAGGTCCTCCTGTAATTGTAATTGTGACTTGATCTGTTCCCGTGCAACCTGAGTTCTGATCAGTTACTGTGACAGAATATACAGTCGTAATAGTCAGATTCGTCGTTGTTGGATTTTGAAGCGTAGCATTTAAAAGGGACGAAGAGGGTGACCATAAGTAGCCGTAATTGCCACTTCCTCCAGTGGCACTCCCTGTTAATGTCGTGGAAGCTCCATTGGTAATAGAAATACTTGTGCCTGCATCAGCTATGGGGTTGCTATTTACTGTAACTGTTGTTGAAGTTGTTGAAGTACAGTTATTAGAAGCTGTTACTGTTACATTGTAATTGCCGGACATCGCTGTTGTTGCGTTTGATAGGCTAGGCGATTGTATAGAGCTGTTCCAGCTGGAAGGACCTGACCAATAATAACTGTTTCCGCCAGAAACATTGAGATTAATTGTGCTTCCCGCACAATAGGGTCCTGTATTTGATGCTGTTATGCTTGGGTTGTCATTCACTGTTACAGAAGTTGAAGCAACAGCTGTGCAACTTCCTGCGCCAGTTACAGTGACATAATATGTTCCAGTCATTCCGGATGTTGCATTTGTACGGGTAGGATTTTGCGAGGAACTGGTCCATCCACTCGGACCTGACCAAGCGTAAGATGTTCCTCCAGAGGCGTTTAGCTGTATGGTATTTCCTGCGCAATACGCTCCTGTATTTGAAGCTAGAGCTGAAGGTGTAGCATTGACAGTCACGTTTGTTGACCCTGTTGCAGTGCAGTTACTTGCATTGGTAACAGTTACGTTGTAAGTTCCTGCCATTGCTGTAGTTGATCCAGTTCGAGAGGGGTTTTGAGCAGAACTGGAAAAACTTGAAGGACCTGTCCAACTGTACGATGTTCCACCTGAGGCATCAAGTTGTATAGTACTTCCTGCGCAATATGGACCTGTGTTAGAAACAGTGGCTGTTGGGGAGGAATTTACAGTTACATTGGTTGAGGCAACTGCTTTACAACCTGCAGAACTGGTTACAGTAACTGTATATGTGCCTGTCATGGCAGTTGTAGAGCTAGTTCTGGATGGATTTTGTGCTGTGCTAGTGTAGCCACCTGGACCAGACCATGAATAACTTGAGCCTCCACTTGAACTTAGGTTAATTGTGTTTCCGGAACAAACAGGACTGTTGCTTGATGCTATGGGAGTAGGGAGATTATTGACAGTTATGGCGATATCCATTGTTTGTCGGTATCCGCATACGCCTGTTACTTCGAGGGAATATGTTTGGCTGTATGCTGGTGTGACGGTAATGTTCTGTGTTGTTTGCCCACCAGGCGACCATAGATAACCCGATGCTCCGGCGGGTCCGTAAAGTGTAATGGTTTGTCCGGCGCATATGGAAGATGAGGCAGTAGTTATGTCAGGAAACTGAACTCCGGATGTTGCTGTAATAGAGTAACTGCAAACATCTCCGGCAAAACCATCTATCATCAGATAATAATCGCTTCCCATGGTTAGCCCGTTGGCTGTAATAGTAAGTAAAGACGAACCTTCTTTAAAGTCTGAAACAGGAGTAAAGTCGCAACAGGCACCATTGGCTGCAAATATTTGCATCTGTATACCGCCCGATGGATAATTTCCAATAAAACAATTATTGATATTGACATTTAATGTAGCTGTAGGACCGGCTGCAGTAAAGCGAATCCATGAGTTATTATTAATTTGCACATCGCAACTGGGAGCTCCGGTACCCCAGGCGCCACCTAATCCAAAAATACCTCCTTGACAAACGCCAGGAGTATAAGTGTAGGTCGGAGGATTGTTGGTTTCAGCATTTCCACGCATATTGCAAGGCCTGTCTATAGTATAGGCTGCGCTTGTGGTGCCGGTGTAACCGTTTAAATCGCAAATGTAAAGAGACCCTCCACAGTTGTCGTTGGTTGGGGTTGAAACGCATATGCCAAATACCCCGGTAGTATTTCCACTGTAAGCCCAATATCTTAGATAAACAGTGTTTCCTGGGGTCAGTCCACTGGCCATTATGAAAGGTTTTAAATCGTTAGAAGTACCAGGATAACCAGCATTATCGTCAGAACATGCTATCTGAGTCAAGGAAGAACAAGAAGTGCCGGAATACAAGGCCATAACACCATCCGAAATACCATAGCCTGGTTGAGCAGTAATGGTAATAATTCCACTTGAAGGAACAGTGATTGAAAACCAAACGTCTTTAGGCTGAGGAGTGTTGCTGAAACCTCCTTGTTGAGGAGCAGAGCCTCCCACACAGGATGTTGGCGTGGGAGCCGTTGTCGAAGTTGTGGCGCCGACTGTTGTGAAACTCAGAAAATTACAGGCAGAAGTAACTGCGGGCAAAGCAATCGAATTACATGGTTCGTCGTTGGTTGGGGCTGATGTGGCAGCTCCAGTAATACATATCTGGAAAGGAGCTCCTCCTGTACCTGTGTAATAATCGTACACTCGAACATAATATGTATTGCCGGGAATAAGTCCAACGGCACTTATTACTTCGTTGCCATCAGTAAATCCGACATCCATACATGTAATTGAACTGAGTCCAGTACAGGTGCCAGAAAATAACTCAACAACCGGATCCATATTGGACGAAGGATCTACTGTTATTGTTTGAACAGAATTTGTAGCAACAAATCTAAACCAAACATCATCATCGGCTGTACCCGCACATCCAGCCTGTGATTGTGTTGCACTTACGGTGGTTGCATTTGTATAAGAGCAAGAGGTGCTGACTGTTAATAAAGTAGCACTGGTACAATTATCATTTGAAGGAGCTGTAGGAGCATTCGTAATACAAATGGTGAAATTGCCAGATCCAGCCCCTGTATAGTAATGATAAATACGTACTGTATAGGTAGTTCCAATTGTTAGCCCGGAAGCAAAAATGGTTTCTGCATCACCCGTCATGCCATTGTCCATGCAAGTAATTGAAATTAGTGAAGAACATGGACCGGAAAAAAGCTGAACTACGGGATCCATACTGGCAGATGGCGTGACTGTAATCAGGTGACTGGTAGCTGTCGCAGTGAAAACATACCAAACATCGTCATCTGCTGTTCCAACACAACCAGCAATGGTCTGTGTGGCACCAGTCGTTGTGCCGCTTACTGGACTAGAGCATGTAGCTGTAATGGGAATGGCTGTTGCAGCTGAACATCCGTCTGACTGCGCTTTGAGATTTGTCTGAAAAATGGAAACAAATGCTAATATAATAATGACTGTTTTCTTCATAATCGTAGATGTTATTCTTTAACCTTGAAATCAATAGGGGATAGCTGTTGTTCTATGATGGCTTGCTTAACCATTGTCATATCAAAATCATCACGTTCTTCGGTACCGGTTATAATTTCATCCACCATAAAAATCACTTGTCCTTTGCCCGACTCCCATTTACAAATCGTTTTGGCGTCGGTCACATTTTTCATGTTCATAATTTTTTCTGCAAGGTTATCTAATTGTGTTTGAGAGACAACGTTTTCAAATGTGTAGGTGTAAGTGTGACTTTGTTTTTGTGGATAAGTCTGTGTTTGACTCTTTGCGCAGAAGGAAACAAAGGTCAAGAGCAACATTAAAAAGAGAAACTGTTTCATACTAAAAAATTTTAGCAAAATTACGGAAAAATGGAATACGAGCAGGCAAATATTTTCCA
>PHDH01000063.1 GCA_002840935.1 Bacteroidetes bacterium HGW-Bacteroidetes-21
TGGAAAGTTCCGTTTACTATAGGTTCACTTCCTTGCAAAAGAATACTGTCCTGCCGATGAAAGTTAAATGGAATATTCCCATTGTTGCCTAAGGTAGTGTCATTTCTCATCATGTCATAAAAACGATAATAAATAGTTCCGTTGAAATTGTTTAAAATATTGCCATCATTATCTGCAATAGAACCTTCTATGGATACAGTTTCCCCTTGATTTAACGTGTCTAAAGGGCCTTGTGCGTTTACGCCGTTAATTTGTGATGTTAAAACCTGATATTGCGGAAAAGATAGTACTATAGCAGGATCGCCGAGTAATGAAAAACACTTTTTATTGATGTCAAAACCTGTTCCAGTAGCATTTTTAGCTGTTTTGTACAATTCTCCAATGCTATAATGTTCACCATTTTGTTTCAGTTCAAAAAATGTATACATAAAATTTTGAAATAAGGCAAAGTTTTGTTGAGCGTAGGTCAATCTTGCAGGTACGATGGCGCCTATGCTGCCTCCTTGTGAATTTAGTATCAGATTTTCGCCTCCCGAAATTATAGCAGGGTTATCGTATCTTCCGAATTCTGCAGTTGCTACATAAAAAAGAGGAAGATTTTCAATGTTTGTAAGATTTTGTATGTCTGAATTACTTAGAACATTTTCATGAGCCAACCCAATTTCATTTCCGTGGCCAATATAATTTATTAAAAGGTTACCTTCGTTTAATTGATGATCGATTGCTGCATTTGCATCAGGGTAACTATAACCTGAAGTATCCTGAACTTCAACATAATCATCAAAAAAGATTTTATTTATGTTGAAACAGCTATTGGTTGTGTCAATATTGTTTGAAATATAACTGGATTGTGCCATGTGTATGTTTCCATCTTCATCATCTGCAATAAAACATAGGTTAGTTCGCCAGTTTTTTAGGCAATTTGAATTTGTTGAGTAATGAATAATTTTGTTTACAACATCTTGCGCTTCTGCTTTAGTTCTCACTGGAAGCCGACCAATGCCAATATCCATTATTCCCGATGATTCTTCACCTTCTGTTGAATCTAATAAAGTGAAAAAATCGTCAGTAGCAAAACTTGCTGTTGGGTGAAATGATGATGTAGCTTCAAATGTTGGTACAAAATTCGAATTATTCGGAATCCTGTTTTTATAATCATAGGAGGCATCTCCGAATAATAAGACATTCACAAGTGAATCATCAGTATTTTGCCCTGTTTGAAATTTTAAGCGGATAAAATCTCTTATAGCTGAAATATCCTGTGCGCCGGATGAGAACTCATTATAAATTTGATCCGTTGTAACAACTGCTGCTGAGATATTGTCGTGGTTAATATGATGATCCGCCAGCTGCTGAGCTTCGTTTATAAATAATGGATTTGTTACTATAATTAAATTTGCGCTTGACAATCCATGAAGATTTTGATTGACAATTGCTTTAACGATCTGTGGAGTTAAGAATGTGAGATTGTCAAATGCAATAAATTCTTTTAAAGTGTCGGTATTGGTAATAAATTCAAGGCTATTAGAAGCAGTCACAGTTGCTTGTTTTTTTACATTTAATGGATCAGACACATCCCATATCACAGTCTCAGTTGGTGGATTGGTAAGGATGAACTTTGAAATATTTCCTGTGCCTAAACTTAATCTGTCTCTGAAAGACATTTGATTTCCCGACATGATCAATTTTCTGCGTGCGTTAAGCTCTATGTAATTAAGCCATCCGATAGCAATGGCGCTTTCTTTATTGTATGTAATTGAAAGTTGGAAAGCCTCTGAATGCGGATTAAAATCTATATTGCTAGTAGTTTGTGATGCGTAAGTGCTAGTAGGAGAGAATATTATTACGGCGCTAACTGTGGGATTGAAAATGTTCTGAGTATTTGCATAGACACTAAAAGAGCTTTGAACGTCTGCTCTTGCAGCAACAGATAGCGAAAGATTTATTGGTGTCAGGGTATCAAAATTTGAAAAAAGAAAAGGATAAATATATGTAAGTACTGTATCGAAACGCTCTCCCAACCATAGTTTTCCAGTTTGCATTATGTTCACCGAATCAATTTCGTGATATTGAAAATCATCAAATGATGTTACAGTATGAGTGGGAAGATCGCTTAAGGAACTTTTATCCTGAATTCTTTTGCCGAGACCAATGTCAGTATTCAGAAAATAGTATGTACTGTCTGTGTAATAATTCATCTGGTGTTCGAACCCACTAGAGTCTGCTTTAAGGGATATCTCCACCGGAGATTGCCCATAGAATAGGATGTAATCATTGAGATCAAATACATTGTCGTTTTCCCCAATAACTTCAATTGCATTTTCAATTAAATCATCTTGTCTGAACAGACTATTGGGCTCGGGCAACATGCCTGCTCCATTTCCATATATTCTAATGTATTTGGGATTGATTGAATTTAGGTCTACTCCCATATTTATTAAATCATTGGAAGTAATTTTATAAACCCCTGTTTTGCTTACCGCAATTTTATACCATGTTCCGTTGGTTAATACTGAGTTACTTGTTTGTGCCCAAGAACAAAAACAAAATAATGCCAGCATCAATTGAAGACTGAAAATCTTTTTCATAATCAGAAATGTGTTGAAAATTTAATAATAAAAAAACGTTGATTAAGCGTAAAGATCTGCTATATTATTTTTCTATTTGTTGCAGCTAAAACGATAAAAAAATAAAAATATTGCAAATCTGCATTAACTTATTTAACTTGCATATCATATGCAAATTATGTTTTTTGTGTGATAGTTATAGCAAAGATAGTCGGATGTAAAAACAATCCTTTGGTTTATTTATTTCTCGACAGTATTAATATCACTTGAGTTCTTTTGATTGTTAATCATGTTTTCCTGATGAGTCTCGTTAAAAACAAACACGACACCTGCTTTGTGATTATTCTTTCGTATTAAAGGAGATGTTCTGACAGACATGCCAATGGATGATTTATTGGTAAGACGAAAATGAATAGTTTTATTTGTTTGAGACATTTGTTCTATGTCATCAAAAGTTAATTGCTCTACGAATAAATCAATTAGATTCGTTTTAATGATCTCTTTTTTAGACTGTCCTAGAAGGATTAATACTTTTTTATTCGCATTTTGTATGATCCCAAGTTCATCTGTAATGATTATCAGGTCGGGATATGAATTAAAAATATCCAGAAGGTAATGCGAAGTGATGGTTGAATAATTAAGTTCTTCACCCAGCATATTGAGTGAAGTTAAAAAGCTATCAAGTAAGTCGTCTTCATTTGTAATTGGCAATATCTGCGCATAATTTTGGAGAGCAAATTGTAATACAACATTATTTGCTTTAGAAATGGTTTCTTCGAAAAGTTGGCGACGAATATAATGTTTGTGTAGAAAATCATCAAGATTGCCAGCAATTTCAGCAATTTCTGGATTTGATTTTTCGAGTCTGGCTATCTCTTTATGGGCTTCTTGAGGATCATTTATTAAATTTTCAAAGAAGGATACCCAATTGTAAGTGCTACTGTCCATTGGGCTCTGTTTTAATAAAACTTTTACACCATAATATGGCGTCTTCTTTATTCGAAAATACTTTTGTTGGGATAGTAGAAGGGAAGTTAATTTTCATAAAGAAGTTGAAAATAGTAGCTTGTAGCTTTGAGTTCATAACTACTCCTACTGCTAAAAGACCTATTTGCCCATCTTCGGCTGCCATTCTTTGTCTTGCTTCGCGTGTAGTTGTTTTGAGTTTTCTTATATCTGACAGCATTACTATCTGCTTATCCCCAGTAAGTTCTAGTCTCTTTTTAATGCCATAATCAACAAACTCATAACTGCCATGTTCTATATGCCAGTCACACATCAGAATACCTTCTTGCCAGTAAAAGCTTAAATTTTCGTCAGAATATAACACTCTTCATTTTTTTACAAAAATAGTCACTTAATCCCAAATTTGAAAATTTGAAATAACAAGTAAAATTCTCTGACCATGAATATCTTTCAGAAGAACGAGAATAATTATCTTACTATTGAAATACGTTTGCTTTCAAGAATGTTTTCGCCTGCCATTATTTTACAAATATACAGACCGGCAGGAATAGCACTAATATCAAAGCTGAGAGTTTGTTTTCCGCTATACAGATCAGAATTGTTTAATGTCATTATTTTTCTGCCGGAAATATCATAAAGCTCAATGGTAACATGATTATTTTCTTTTAGCTCCATTGAAATATTTAAAACGGAACTGGCAGGATTAGGGAATATTTCAAATTGGTTCTTAATCTCTGATATGTTTTGAGAAGTTATTGGAGTGTCACCTTCGCCATTAAGATTTCCCAAACCTGGTTCGAGTGCCAGAAATGCTGTATAGTCGCATAATACACGATTTTGAATGGATGTATTGATAATGTTGCTGACAACAGAATTGCTTTGTGGATAGGTCATCATTTCATGAATCAATTGAGCCGTCCAGCTCGCTCTTGAAGTTGAATCCAAGGGATTTACATCGGTTGGGTCTACCAATATCTCGGATTGAAAAATTTGACCATTTGGTAGCTGAGCTGAGGCAATAATCCTAAATCGGCCTGTTCCTGCATATTTGCCTATTCTTTTATAAGGCTGATCATAATATGCCATAGAAGCATTATTGGTAAGATTGTAATTCGCAAAAGTAAATCCTGATTCCATGGAGACATAGAGGTCAAAGCTTGTCAGATAGCCTGAAATCCTCTGAAAAGCATTGTCCATCATTTCTGAAAAACTCATTTCCTGCAACGTCATATATTCTCCGGCTGTTAGCATTGCTAAATTAGTATACAGATATTCATTTCCGTAGAAATACTGCCCTCCAATATAATGGTATTCAGTATATGTATCGAAGTCGTCCAAATCAATAATCTGAATGGGGATAATGGCCGTATCCATTAAAGCAATAAAATCGGAGTTCAGGCTGTTGGCTTCAGAGTATCCTCCATTTGAATTGGAGCTTGCAATCAGAAAAATGGCTCCATTATTTCCGTTATCCTGAATAAAAGTTATTCCATCCATAAGTAATGAAGGAAGTGAGGAATAATTATTGAAACTGGCCGAAGTAAAATTGGTAAATGTGTTTTCAATGCTCAGGGAATCAGCTGGTATCCAGGTGTTGCTCAGCGCGTCCGTATACATGCCTGAAATCATAATATTAAAGGAATCCGTTGGTTGAAGTTCATTGTGGATTTTTGCTTGTATAGAACTAATCAATTGGTTGGCAGTGTATCCATTACATAGATTGTCGATGTAGTCAAAAAGAAACAAAACTTTTTTTGTTTTTGATAAACCAAAGAGTTGGTTTGGAATGACCTGAATCTCATAATAATTGTTGTTTTGATTCACATCCTGATATGTTCCGGCAAACATGGGTTGAGGATTGCTGTTTGAAAGACTAACCGTAAGACTATTGTACGTTTTTGCATTAGGAACCAAGGCTTCGTAATAAGTGCCTTCAATAGGATCTGTCTGAGTCGTAAAATTTATGCTGCTGTTTTCCATCAACAACGGATTTGACATTTGGTATTCGGGAAAATACTTGATTTTGGTTTGAAGTATTTCGAGATTTGATAATTTAACGATGTTAATAGGAAGATTAATGTTGGCCAGAAAAGAACCCATATCATCATTAGGTATCAGATAAGTTATTTTGGCTTTACGAGGCAAGTCAGTCATCATAGGGAAAATACGAAACATATACATGTCGGTGTAGACCAGACTGTTGGTGTTCCAGTCGTTATACGCCCATTTGTATAAAATAGCAGGGTCTACACGTCTGGCGACTATTTCTTCGTATATCTGTGATGCCGTCCAACGATCATAAATGCCAGCTTTTACGATAGAGTCTTCAATCCACAACCACATATCGGTGACTTCTGCATTGAGTGGGAGCTTAAATAACATCTGAACTTCGAGACTGTCACCTGTTACAAAGCTGGTACCACGATGCGAAAAGTCGAAATACATACCGATTTCGGTAAAAAGCCCTTTGGGTTTAATCTCAAAAGTTAAAGTATCAATAGATCCGTTGTATGTATTCCAGGAGTATCGCACATCACCAATTTTGAGCATTTCATTATAATACTGAGCCTTTGCTGAATTTGCAGCAAATGTCATTGCTAAAATTAACCCTAAGGTTATGTTTTTCAGTAATGTAAAATTGTTTTTCATAATAATTATTTTAAAATGATAAGTTTCGTTTTTGAGACTTCACTATCTGTCCGAACCACACAGGAATAAACGCCCTGACAGATGCCTGAAGTGCTGAAGTTTTTAGAAAAAGGTCCTGCTGGTACGTTTGAAATATTTTCTTCAAGAACAAGCTGACCCTGCAAATTATATAATGAAATATTTAAAAAACCGGGTTCCTTAATATTTGTTTCAATAGTAAAAAGATCATTGCTGGGATTTGGGTATATACTTAAACCATTAAATTCTGATGATTCTGTTGGAGCATCTACTATAGTTAAGTTCGCAGTGTATACCCCTTTATTAGTTCCAACCCATAAATTTTTATGAGAATCTTCATAAAAACTATATATTGAGAGATTTGTTAATGAATTATCAATTTGCTGATAATACCAATTGCCATTTTTATATTGAGTTAAATGATTGGAATTTCCATAATTTGTGCTTCCACCACACCAGATACTGCCTTCAGAGTCAATGTAAACAAATTGAACATTATTTGTATTAACAATATTTCGATTCCAATCTGTGCCATTGAAGGTATATAAGCCGCCATCTGAATAACCATTACAGGTTGCCCATATCAATCCATTTTCATCCATTATAACATCTGTAATGCTATTAGCAAACCCATTATTACTATTGTATGATGTCCAAACACCTCCCAGATAATGAGAAATTCCGTGACTAGTTGCAAACCATATCTCAGAGGAATTTTCAACAAAAATATCATTTACAGAGTAATTACTGAAAGGTGCATTTGTGGTGAATGATGTCCAAATACCGTTCTCAAAATATGCAGCACCACCATAGCTGAATATTGCCCATAAACGATTAAACTTATCATATTGCACTTTAGTAATGTGTCCGCCAGATGGAACAATTGCTAATGGAAACTGAACACAAGTTTCTTGATTAAAGGAAAAGAGACTATTAGAGGAGGCTGTTAACCAAATATTATCTAAAGAATCAATGGCTATTGAACGCGCTGAGTAAAAAGGCATTCCATCTGTTTGATTAAAACAATTCCATTGCATTCCGTCATACTTTGTAATTCCACTATTATTTGCAAACCAGATATTTCCGTCAGATGTTTCGCCAATGGAATAAATAGTGTTTCCTACGAGTCCATCCCAGTTTGAATAGTTTGTCATATTTCCATTCTCAATAACTGTTACCCCATTATTTTCATGGCCATAATAACTAGTTCCGTTGCTATACATAATAGCTGTGATTTCGGGGCCATATAGGTTATTTATTGTATCGGTTATTGACAATGTATTTGAGAAAACGGTAACGCCATTATTAGTTCCTACATATATTGCATTTGAGCTTATTTGGTTAACACAGTAAACTACTTGTCCCGACAATCCATTGCCCGAGGTATAACTATTTGTTATTGTGCCTCCAATAATTACCGATGCGCCGTGGGTGGTGCATACCCAGATTCGGTTTGAAGAGTCTTCATACACATTTAATACTGTATTTCCGGCCAATCCTCCAGCTACATTATAGGTAATCCATTCTGTACCATTATATTTTACAACCCCCTTGGAAGAAGTGCCAAACCATAAGTTGTTCTGCGAATCTTTAAATGCGCAATTGAACAGGTTTGTAGGTAATCCGCTGTCGACATTATATGTTGTCCATGTAGTTCCACTCAGACGGCTTATTCCACTATAGGTAGCAAACCAATAGTTTAAGTCGTTGTCGCGGGTAATTCCTTTTACAATATTTCCGGCAAGTCCATTATTACTGGTAACTTGATCCCATGAACCGCCTGACCATGTTGATTTATATGCTCCACCTCCGTTGGTAGCAGCCCATAAATAATATCCATCATAGAATAAATCAGTAATGGTATTGCTGGCAAAATTCTGATAGGATATCCATAAGTTATCGTTTGGACTATACCTGTAGACTCCATTCTCTGTTGCAAAATACTGATAAATGCCATAGGTTTCTACCATGTCGCTGACATGAGTAGCCATCAATCCGATTGTATTCGAATTGGTGTAATGCGTCCATTGAGCGGATACTAATTGAGAGGAAAGTAATAGTACAAATAAAATATTCTTCATTATGATATAATATTATAATGCATAGACAAAATTAATCAAAAAGAAGTTGCAAAGTGCAAAAAAAATACTTTTTTTTAGAAAACTGGCTCAGGTTGTCCGGTTTTCGAAGTGCTGTCGATATCAGGTTTTGATGCCAGATTGCCGTTTATGTAATTGGCAGAAAGGATAAGGTTTCCAGCTTCTGACCATTTTTGGACTTTTCCGTTAATTTTCCCGCTCATGTAGGATATTAAACTCTCTTGTTTGCCGTTAGAAAACCAAGTTCTGGCAATACCATCCTCGAGCCCATCTTTATAATATTCTTCGCTTTGTTTATTGCCATTGGGATACCATGTAACCCACAGACCTTGCTCTTGTCCGTTTCGGATTATGCCCTGTTTCTTTTTCTGACCGTTTTCGTGCCAAATAACCCAGAGTCCGTCTTCTTCACCTCGAATATAGCTAATTTCCTCCTGCAGATTTCCGTTTTCGTGCCATACCTGCCATTTGCCCTGAGGTTTACCGTTTTCGTAGCCTTTTTCGGATTCTTTTTTGCCGTCTTCGAACCATGTTATCCATTCTCCATGAGGCATACCGGAATCATATCCGCTTTCTGCTTTTTTATTGCCCGATTCGAACCATACTATCCAGTTGCCATGGGCGAGGCCATCCTTAAAGAATTTCTTTTCTCTTTTTTTACCACTGGGATAAAAAGTTAATGCGTCACCATTTAATTGTCCTTGCTTGTAATTCTCTTTCTCTTTAACATTTCCGTTTTCGAATTTTTCTACTTTTATTCCATCCAATTGATCCAGATGATAAGGCATTACTGTAGAGGTGTCTCCGGATTCATTAAAGAATATAGTATTTCCATCCCTTTTCCCATCTTGGTACGACATTTCAGCCATTTTTTGTCCGGAAGCAGAAAAAACCTCAATTTTACCATGAAGTTTTCCGTTTTTAAAACTCATTTTTTTTATGATGCTGTCATATTTGGATTCACACATGCCACTATAAGGCACTTTGGAATTAATCTTGTAAAAGACTTGATCGTTCTCTGTTAATTCATCACAATTACATACAGGCATACAGCTGTATAGAAATGAAAATAAAATAGTTATGACAGATATTCTGACCATGCTTTTTTTGTGCATAAATATTCTCAAAAATACTGTCATTTTTTCAATCATTATAGCACATTATTCAATGTTTTGATGAACAACAATTTTTGTAGGTCAAATCCGAAAAAACACAGGGTTGTTTTATAATAGACAAAGAATGTGCCTTAATAGTTGCCTAAAATGTGTTAAAAAGCCTGTTTTATTTGAAAATATTTTCTGATATTGCATGAAATTTCTGTAAACCTTAAACTTAACGAATATGATGAAACATAATTTTAATGCAGGTCCTTGCGCACTTCCAAAGTCTGCAATTGAGTCGACAATTGATGCCATTCGTAACTTTGATAATACGGGTATTGGTCTTTTAGAAATTTCTCACCGTACACCTGGATGGGAAAGAGTAATGGCAGAAACAGAACAATTATGGAGAGACTTACTGAACATTCCGGATAATTATGCTGTATTGTTTTTAGGCGGTGGTGCTTCTACTCAATTTTATTCCATAGCAGCCAACTTCTTAAACAAAAAGGCCGCTTATCTTGAAACGGGTGTGTGGGCTAAAAAAGCAGTTAAGGAAGCAAAATTATATGGCGAAGTGGAAGTTGTTGCTTCTTCTGCAGATAAAAATTATTCCTATGTGCCAAAAGGATATAAAATTCCTGCTGATGCAGATTATTTTCATATTACAACAAATAATACCATTTACGGAACCGAAATTAAAACGGATATCGATTGCCCCATCAATTTGATTGCTGATATGAGTTCGGATATTATGAGCCGTCCCGTGGATATTAAAAAATATGCCATGATTTATGGTGGTGCTCAGAAAAATGTGGGTCCTGCTGGGGTTACTTTTGTCATTGTTCGTAAAGATGTGTTGGAAACGATACAAAGGAAATTACCTAGCATGGTAGATTACAGAACGCATATCGGAGCTGAAGCTAAGGACAACTCAATGTATAATACACCTCCTGTTATTTCAATTTTCGTTATGCACGAAACTTTAAAATGGCTTAAGGAAATAGGTGGTGTTGCTGCTATAAACAAAATTAATAATCAAAAAGCGGAACTCCTTTATGGTGAGATTGAAAGAAATAAAATGTTCGTCGGAACAGCTGTTAAGGAAGATCGTTCCATTATGAATATCTGCTTCGTAATGTCAGAGCAATACAAAGAAAAGGAAGCTGAATTTATGGATTTTGCTAAAAAAGCAGGCATGGTAGGTATTAAAGGTCACCGTTCGGTAGGTGGTTTCCGCGCCTCTGTTTATAATGCTTGTCCCATTGAAAGTGTTCAGGCATTGGTAGATTGTATGAAAGAATTCGAAACTTTGCACGCTAAATAATAAGGTTATGACAAAAGTACTCGTTGCTACAGAAAAACCCTTCGCTAAAGTTGCTGTCGAAGGCATTCGAAAAATTGTTGAACAGGCAGGATTTGAGCTTGTGCTGTTGGAGAAGTATACAGATAAAGCAGATTTTATTAAAGCCGTTGCAGATGTCGATGCCTTGATTGTAAGAAGTGACAAAGTAGATGCCGCCGTAATTGAAGCTGCAAGTAAACTGAAAGTTGTTGTTAGAGCCGGTGCCGGTTACGACAACCTTGATCTGGCTGCTTGTACCGCAAAAGGAATCGTTGCTATGAATACCCCCGGACAAAACTCAAATGCTGTGGCCGAATTGGCTATTGGTATGATGATTTTCATGGCCAGAACACAGTTTAATCCTGGAACAGGAACCGAAATTAAAGGAAAAAGACTGGGTATTCATGCCTATGGGAATGTCGGAAAATTGGTTGCTTCACATGCCAAGGGTTTTGGAATGAAAATCTATGCTTTTGACCCTTTCGTTAAGAAGGAAGAGATGGAAAAAGAAGGTGTAACAGTTGTGAATTCTGTCGAAGAACTTTATGCTGTAAGCGATTATCTTTCACTGCATATTCCTGCCAATGCAGAAACGAAAAAGAGTATAGGTTACAACCTGCTGACCAAAATGCCTAAAGGTGCTACCATTATTAACACAGCCCGCAAAGAAGTGATTGATGAAGAAGGTTTGGTAAAGGCTTTCGAAGAGCGCCCCGATCTGAAATATGCTTCAGATATCATGGCAGATAATCACGCTATTTTAATCGAAAAATTCGGAATGCGCGTTTTTGCAACATCAAAGAAAATGGGTGCCGAAACAGCCGAAGCTAATATTAATGCCGGACTTGCTTCTGCCAACCAGATTGTAGGCCTGATAAAAAATGGCGACAAAACCTTTCAAGTAAATAAATAATTCCTGAAATACATTAACAAAAAAGGCGTAGATTCTGCGCTTTTTTTGTTAATAGTTACCTTTTTAATCTTCAGCCAGAACAATTATCTTATCGTTTTCTTCGAAAACTATTTTTTCCGATTTTTTAGGATTGATCTTTACACCATATTTTTTGGCTGAATTTCTTTCGTCTTTCATTAACCTATAACCTATGGCTGTTTCGTTTTTACGACGAGCCGATTCAAGTACCGTATAAAAATCAACTTCTACGCCCGGTTTTACATAGTTTGTAACCGGTTTAATATAGATTTCGGACCCATCTGGATTGAAAATGTCGGAGAAAACATTACTCAGTTCTTTCTTTTCACTGATCTGAGTTAATAATAAACTGATGACTTTTTCACTAACAATAAAATCATCGGCATTGGTTACTTCGGCCAGAGCTCTGTTTTCGTCAATCAAAAGTTCACTAACAATAGACATGTCTATGTCCGATTTCTCGCTGATATCGCGTAGATGGAGCAGAGTAATCAGGGTCTTTGAATCGGCTTCATCTGGACTTAAATGACCAGCATAACTTAGCAAAATAATGTGGTTGTAATGTGTGAGTCCCAGATTTTCAAGAACTTCTCTATGCGTGGTGTCGCTTTGATAAACATTGATTTTATGATTTTGCAAATCCTCAAATTCTTCTTTCAACTGTTCTTTAATATTCTCAATGTCGGCAATAATCGTTACCTCAGATCCGGGAGATACATATGCATCTAGTTCATGAATGATCATTGAACCTCTTTTATTCCATCCCAGAATTAGCGTTTTTTCAATTTTTGGACTATCCTGAATGCTTTCTGAAAAAGCGGATTCGTTTATAACATGTTTTTTGCCATTGAGCTTAATGGTATCATCATCTTCAGAAATGCAGATTACTTCGTCTCCTTTTTCAATCAAAGTATTTGAAGTAGGATTGATTAAAGTAGTTCCATCTGCTTTTTGTAAACCAAATAAAGCAGAATCTTCGTATGCAAACAAAGCTTCACCAAATGTTTTACCTGTCAGTTCGGGTTGAGGTTGGAAATATAATTCGTCTCCTTCGAAAACCATTAAATCAAGGTAAACTAAAGATAAGCCAGACTGTCTGCATGTTTGAGCTGTAATTTTTGATATAATGTCGGAAGAAAGTAGGACTTCAATTTCATCTTTCCCGACCATTTTGCAAACACCGGCATTTTTAATATCGTTGATTTCTGCCACGATGTGAAATTTTTCGCAGCTACGATCCGGACTATTTGTGATTGCCAGTACTGTTTTAATGACTTCAGCATCCGGGTCTTTTTTGTCAGGTGCTAGAACAATAATTGATTTGGCTTCATCAGGGTTCACCATACGAAGATCATTCATGGAAACGGGCTTTCCGCTGCGGCATACGACCCGCGTATTTTTCATGTCGCTCACATTCTCTTTAATAGCTTCTTCCATTTCCACTTTATCTATATCCCCCAGAATGACTATGCAGGGATTTTTCTGATTGGAATTGGCTTCAGCTAGTTCTGAAATAATAGTATAAACTTTGGACGACCAGCCAAGAATAACGGTATGACCTGACTCAACTACAACAGATTTGCCTTTGCGAAGCGATTCGAGTTTAGATTCCAAACCACTATTTAGGACACCGATTAATGCACTTAATATAAAAATACCGCCGAGGGTTACCGCAAACATGACCATGCGGAAACTCCATCCCTGATCACCACATATTGTACCCGAATCGAGCGTTCTCATCAGACTTTGCCAGAATGCCTCAATAAAGCCTAGGTTCTCGCTTTCGGCTGGTGATATGGAGAAAACAGTTATTATTGCTGTGGCAATAAGAATAATTATTAGAGAAATGCCAAATAATCCAATGATCAACGCAATAGTGCCTTTTGACATAAAGTTGTCGAAGCGGTACCTGAGTTTATTTCCAAATGTGGGTTTCATGTTGTAAAATTTTGGTAAAAATAGAAAAAATGAAAAACAAAGGGGTAAAAAATTAATAATTTCATTTGAAAATGAAGTTTGAAGCAATAGATTCCCGATTGAAAATATAGTTTTTTCGGGTATCTTTACGTTTTGTAAAAGCTGATATGGCTATGATATGTAAACGCCTGTTTTTTTTTGTTTTCCTATTTATTTCATTTAACCATATGCAGGCTCAAAAAGGTATTATTCCTGAGCCCTATACAGTTCTTTTGCAAGAGGGTAATTTTTCATTTTCTCCGAGAACAATAGTTAGTTTTAATGCTGAAGTGTTAGCAGATGAAGTTGTTGTATTTAATGATTTTTTGATAAAATATTACGGGATTTCGTTAAAAACATATAGCAAAGTTCCACCACCCAATGCAGTGTACCTTAAGCTGGATAAAAGTCTTCAGGGCGAAGCTTATCAGCTCGAAATTAAGTCGACACAAATTCTGATCACCGGAACCGAAACTGGAATTTTTCGTGGATTGATGACATTATTTCAACTGTTGCCAGCCGATTTTAACGGAACGGCTAATTTGCCGTGTCTGTTGATACAAGATGCGCCCCGCTTTGCATGGCGTGGTATGCATCTCGATGTATGCCGACACTTTTTTCCAAAAGAAGATGTAATGAAATACATCGACTATCTTGCCATGTATAAGATGAATACCTTTCACTGGCATCTTACGGATGATCAGGGATGGCGCATTGAAATCAAAAAATATCCAGAACTCACCAGCATCGGAGGTTGGCGCAAAGGTACGCTGATTGGTCATGCTTCCGACGAAACGCAAAAAACTGACACCGCCCGTTATGGCGGATTTTATACTCAGGATGAAGTGAAAGAAATCGTTGACTATGCGGCAAAACGGCATATTACAGTAGTGCCCGAAATTGAAATGCCGGGACATTCGTTGGCAGCTGTCACTTCGTATCCATGGCTGTCGTGCAAAAAAGCTTCTGATGGAGTTGCTACCGGATGGGGCGTTTTCGAAAATGTATTTTGTACAAGTGATTCTGTTTTTACTTTTTTGGAAAATGTGCTGGACGAAATCACACCTTTGTTTCCAGGGGAGTACATACATATAGGTGGGGATGAATGTCCCAAAGTAAACTGGAAAACTTGCCCTGTTTGTCAGACGAGAATAAAAGAACTGAATTTGAAAAGCGAGGAGGAACTGCAGAGTTGGTTTATTCAGCGGGTCGAAAAACACATCAATAGCAAGGGGAAAAAAATCATTGGCTGGGACGAAATTCTCGAAGGAGGACTGGCTCCCAATGCCGCTGTGATGTCGTGGCGTGGAATGGAGAGTGGTGTAGAAGCTGCAAAGCAAAAACATTTTGTAGTAATGACGCCCGTGTCGCATTGTTACTTCGACTATTATCAGGGAAATCCTGCTGCCGAGCCGCTGGCCATTGGTGGTTATACCCCATTAGCGAAAGTCTATGATTTTGAACCTGTTCCGGCTGAACTAAATGCGGAAGAGGCAAAATACATTCTTGGGGCTCAGGCTAATTTGTGGACTGAATATATCGGCGATTTCAGCCACGTGGGATATATGCTTTTTCCTCGCCTTTTAGCTTTGTCGGAAGTTCTCTGGTCGCCTGCAGTACAACGCGATTACGTGAGTTTCAGAAGCAGGTTGCTGACACAATTCGATCGTCTGGATCGCTTTAAAATTAATTATGCCCGTTCTATTTTCGAAATCAAAAAAACGGTTGTCTCTGATACGATCAAAAGACAATTATCTGTAGAGCTTTCTCAGGAATTTCAGCAAGGTGACATTTATTATACCCTGGATGGGACAACGCCTTCAACAACCTCTATGATATATGCAAAGCCTTTTAGCGTATTGTCTGATTGCGAGTTAAAAGCGACCGTATTTGACAAAGACGGCAAAGAAAAAGGGAAAACGTCGCAGACTTTCAGTGTTTCAAAATCGTCTGGAGCTTCTATAAAACTTACTTATCCGCCATCGCCCTATTATAATTATGGAAGTCCCTATACGCTGGTTGATGGAATTCTGGGTCGTATTCCATGGAATGGCAAAGAGTGGCTGGGTTTTTCGGATAACGATTTTGAAGCGGTGATTGACCTTGGAAAATCTGAGACCGTTTCTTCAGTAAAAGTCGATGTGCTTAAAGCGGAAATCAGCTGGATTTATATGCCCGAGCATATGACTGTAAGTCTTTCCAGTGACGGAAAAGATTTTTATGTAGCTAACGATTGGTCGCTGCAAAATGATCCTGAAGCTGGCCGTACCATTGGCGTTGTAATAAAGCCGTCGACAGCAAGATATGTGAAAGTAAATCTAAAAAAGTTCGGCGAAATACCTACTGGCAAACCCGGAGCAGGCAATGGGGCATGGTTGTTTGTCGGCGAAATCATAGTAAATTAATAATATGAGAATAGTTTTTATTACAACGCTTTTTGTTTTGCATTTCGTAGCTGGTTATGCACAGTTGATAACAAGAACCGATCGACTGGATGATATGGAAAGAATGCTGAAGGTTCAGAAAAAACTGGCTGCTGCCAGAGAATTCCAATTGTTTGGTGTCTATCAGCAACTAATGACTGCCGACGAAAAACAAGCGCTCGATTTTCTATATGCCTATATGCCGTTGAGTGATCTGGCGGATTACGACGGAGCATTTTTTCTGAAAAACGCAAAATATAGTCTCAAAGCTAAAAGTGAAATGCCCTGGGGAAAAACTGTTCCCGAGGATGAATTTCTGCACTTTGTGCTGCCTGTGCGCGTCAACAACGAAAATC
>PHDH01000064.1 GCA_002840935.1 Bacteroidetes bacterium HGW-Bacteroidetes-21
AAAATAACGGTTAATACTAATCTCATAACAAATTCCTTTTTTTTAATCAAGACCAATAATACTATAGACCTTGAGCTTTCCAAAAGACTTAATATATTGAATTTACAATTCATAAAACAATTTGAATAATAATTACTTATCAATTAAATTATTCAACTCTTCCTGAAGTTGGTCAATCATTGTAGCACGTTCATCAATTAACTGTTTTTGCTCTTTCAGAACCTCAACTATTATTGGAATTAACGAAGTATAGTCTATACCCATGTACCCATTTTGATCAATTGATACCAACTCTGGATATTGATTAATAATGTCTTGAGCAATAAGTCCAAATGTTTTTCCTGAGATATGATGGTTATTCCCATTATTATTAGCTGCAGTATTATGCTGATGATGTGGATTATACACGCTATCTACTTTTGAAAGATTTATATTGTACGTTTTCCCGTTAATCCCATATAATTTCTCAATACTATTTCGCGAAAGATTTCTAATATTCTTTTTAATTCTTTCGTCTGATACTTGATAGACTTTAAGAGCATGAATTGAATCATTAGGTATATCAATTCCATATTGCAATGTTTTCTGATTGAGTCCCATTCTCAGGTTTAAATATATATTTCCTCGAAAATATCCTGCCCACATTCCTTGAACATCTTCCCCGTTAAAATCATTCGCTACAGTAGTCCCATAAATAGCTGCACCATCATTTTCGCCCGAAATTTTTGCATATACGCCATAATTCCATCCACTTCTAGCATTGCCCGCCTCTCCTGAGGCTCCATAGGATCTGCCACTTGAAATCGGAGTCGATCTTAATGAATATCCTGCCACAGAAAATGCATAGCCTTCTCCACATGTTATTTCAGAATAAAAGGAATATCCAGAGTAGTCATCGGAAACAGGTGTTGACTTAACAATAAGAACTCCGAATGCACCTGAAGTCTGCAAATTATTCCGAAAAACAGAAGAGTATAATACAGACCCAGTATCATTAACAGAGAGAAGCGATACTGGATTATTAGTAGCTATCCCTACATTTCCAAATGAATTAATAAACACCCCATTATTACCTCCACTATTAGATAACCATTTATTATTTAATGAACTATTACCATTTACTTTAAAGGCACCATTAATATCCAGTTTTATAATAGGACTTGAAGTCCCGATACCAAAATACATACTTGAATTAATAAAAATTCCGCTATTACTTCCATCTCTTGAAAGCCATTTGCCGTTAGAAGAAAGATTTTGATTCAAACTATGATTTCCAAAATCATCAGAACACCAAACATTCCATTGATTACCATTATAAAAACATAGATTATCTGACTGATTATTATAAATAATTAATCCTTTTGCAGGAGAATGTATTAATGAAAACGAATCAATCCCATTTAATAAAAGACCTTTATTTAAAGATTTCACATCAAGAATTGCAGAGGCATCTGGATCACTATAGTTCGCATTTATTCCAACACAATTATTTACAATCTTAATTGTTTGTGAAAAAATATTAAAATTCATCGAAAAAAAAATAAATGCAATTAGACTAATCCTAATTATTATATACTTACGCATAGTCCTATATATTTAGTGAATCATTAATTATTCATTTCCAGAATTACTATTTTGATTATTTCTAATCATATTAATCTGATCTTCCAATACTTGTATCGTAACCATTTGTTCGTCTAAAGTTTCTTTTTGCATTTTAATTGATTCAATAATAATTGGGATTAGCGAGATATAATCAATAGAAAGAATTCCATGTGAATCTGCACTAACAATTTCGGGATATACAATTTGAACTTGTTGTGCTACAAAACCAATACCTTGAATTGAAGATACTGGAATTTCAAATAGGTTATTAACTGTATTTGCCGTGTCACCTGGAATTATTTCGTTTAAACTACTTAAATATGAGAAATCATAATCATATGTTACACCTTGCAAATCATATAGCTTATTAATTCTCTCATTACCAATATTTGAAATATTTGATTTAAATCTTTGATCCGAAACTTCAACTAATTTAAGTGTTCTAATTGAATCTGTCATCATATCTATCCCATAGTCAACTGTTTTTTGTTTAATACCCAATCTTCCATTAATGTATACATTCCCTCTAAAATAACCAGCCCACACACCTCCAGTACTTTCATCTCCATAAGCATTAGTAGCAGCATAGATAGCAGCACCATTGTTTGTGCCTGATAATTTTCCATATACACCATAATTCCATCCACTAGTAGCATTACCCGCTTCCCCATATATTCCATAAGCAACTCCGGTAGTTGTTGCTGTTGATCTTGTAGACAACCCTTTAACTCCATAAGCAAAACCACCCCCACAAGTAATATTTCCTCCTAATCCATATCCAGAATAGGATCCTCCAGATGGAGAAGCTTTAAAGACCTTTAATCCAACCGTTCCATCTCCTGTCAAAGTGCTTGTAATATGAGCTGTACATGCTGATGATCCATTTCCACCAACCGTTAATAATGACAAAGGACTAGATACCGTTGTACTGTTTCCAATTGCAACAATACCTGTATTTGTAATCTTTAGTCCTTCAGAATCTCCATCACCTGACAACCAATAATTATTTAATAATATATTCCCATTTACTTTAAAACCACCATCTATATCCAACTTTTTCTGAGGCGAACTAATTCCAATTCCAACATTTCCATTCGTATCAAAAAATATCCCAGAATTGCTTCCATCATATGATAAACAAAAGCTATTCATCTTAATATTTTGCGTAGCAGTATGATTTCCAAGATTATCCGCAAAAATGCTCTGCCATACAGCGCCATTATAAAATTTAAACACTGTTTCAGTTGAATCAAAAATTAGTAACCCTTTTGCTGGCGATGTAATCGATGAAGTGCTAAGTCTTGGAATTAACAACCCTTTATTAGTTGCTTTGATATCTAATATTGCAGATTGATGTGGAGGAGAATCATCAGCATTAATAGATACACCAGAACTATCAATTCTAATTCCCTGACTATTTGAAACATTTTGAAAAAAAGATATTACAAATATCAATACAAGTAATTTCTTATATTGTAATTTAACAATACTTGTATCAAAATTTTTATTTTTTTTATTCATAAATATCATTGCTTATTATGTTTTTATTTCACAAAAATAACTAACAACGACATCAATATCTATAAATTGTTTGGCAAGTTATTTAGCGTTGATTTTGAATTGTTTTTGCAAAACACCAACATGTAAACGATAAAAAATAAAATTAAAACTAAATTAATCCGTAGCTTTTTTTTACTTCATTCTTTCTTCTAATAGATATTTCCAGTACTTTACCATCGGTCATAATAACCTGATTGCTTTTAATCTCTTTAACATAACTATTATTTATAAGATTAGATTTATGAATCTTAAAGAAAGAATCCACTGAACTAAGTTTTTTTTCTATCCAACATAAAGGTTTCGAAATACAGTCTTTTTTAGAATCAACATAATAAATATTGGTATAATTGCCATCAGCAATACAATACATGATTGAGGATGCTCGCTTAAGTACAAAGCCATTAATTGTTGGAATGGCAATTTTTTTTGAATTATCCACAATTTCAAATAATTTATTGATTTGATCTTTTAACTCTACAATTAATTGAGAAGAGTGCTTTAAAATGATTCTATTTTCATGAATTAAAATTGAACTTTCAATAGAATCTAAGTTTTCTTGATTTAATTCACCTAACTCAGTAAAATTAGCAAAAGAAACAAGAATAGAATTTTGTGACATATTTCTTATAGAAATATAAAATGAGACATCATAATCTGATGAACACTTAATGCGTCTAATCAAAATTCTATTAGTCAAATCTATAATTAAATGTTCCTGAATGTATTTAATAAAATCAATTTTATATCCATTTGGGCAGCTTGACTGGATCAGTTCAATTTGCTTTGAATTAGGTTCTATCTTATATGTGAATATGCAATCATTTCTTTTATTTAGTTTTTTTTCAATTTGATCAATAGAGTTAATTTTTCCATTAATATCTATTAATTGCTGGTTCTCTACATATGTCATGGCTAATAATTTAATTTAATATCAATAATTTTAATTATTTCATCGAAACCTTCTCCCATATTATTAGAGTATTTTTCTAAAAAAGGTAACCAGTAAAACAATGAAAATAATTCACTAAAACAATACTAATACATATAAAATATTCTATATCAATAAGATAAAGTTAACTTTTTTAAAACACAAATGAAGCTCCATTGTCTATTGTTTATTTAATAATTATTTATGTTGTAATCTTATTTATTTATTAATGATTTTAAAATATTTATTTTTAACTTTATGCAAAAGAAGTATAAATAATTTATTTTGCAAAATAAAGTTTTCATGAGAGATATATTTTCTGAAGAGGATATAATTAAAGGAATTAAATCGCATGATAAAAGAATAATTAACTACCTCTATCAAAAATATTATATAAAGATAAAGAATTATGTTGTATCAAACTCTGGAACCATTTCAGAATCAGAAGATATTCTTCAGGATTCAATAATAATTATTTTTAGAAGGCTTAGAAAAAAAGGCTTTAAATTAACTGGTTCTTTTGACGCTTATTTTACAAATGTATATCGCAATATATGGAAGTGTCACACTAAACAAAAGAAACAGCATATTTTATTAGATTATTTTCCCGAAGATTCAGTTTTATATGATAACGAGATATTAAAAATGTATGAGCAAGAACAACTTCATAAAATAATCGCAGATAAATTTAAAGTACTTGAAAAAGACTGTCAGCAAGTGCTTAAAATGTTTTATATATTCAATAGGAGTATGAAGGAAATTGCATTTTCTCTTGAATACAAAAACGAGCAAATTGCAAAAAATAAAAGATATAGATGTCTGGGATATTTGAAAACCCTAGTTAAGAGTCAAATGACTAATGAAATATTTCATGAAAATGAATAAAATTGATTACACAGCCTTAATTGAAAAATATCTTGACGGAGAACTTAGTGATTCTGAAGTTCTGAATTTTGAGAGTAAATTAATGACCGAATCAAGATTGTCTGACGAACTTATTCTACATAAAGAAATTAGAGAGGCAATTTCTGATCAGGAGGTATTAAAGTTAAGAGAATTACTAAAAGATTATAGTTCGAAGAAAAAGAATAAAACTAAACTTATTAAATACTACATTTTCCCATTATTTGCTGCTTGCTCAATTTTAGTTTTTGCATTAATCTTTTCAAATAATTCTTCGATATTCTCGTCAAATAATGACGACATTTATAAAAAATTTTTCAAACATGTTGAATCTGGAAGCCAAACAAGAGGAGTTTCTGAACAAAAAGATAACGATTATCAGAAAGCATTTAATGCATATGACAATTATGACTTTAAAACAGCCATCGAGCTATTTCAAAAAAACAACTACGATTCTGAAAATAACTGCTACAAAGAGTTTTTTACAGGTCTGTCCTATATGGAATTAGAAAATTTTAAAAAGGCCTTATCTCATTTGGAATTAGCTACCCAATGCGGACAAAATCTATATTCAGATGATGTTTTATGGTATATTGGATTATGCTACCTTAAAGTAAATGATAAAGAAAAAGCTATATCTTACTTTAAAGTATTAAAAACCAGCACATCGTATAATCAGAAAAGAGCAAATGAAATATTGGAAGAGTTAAATTAATAACATGGGACTTCTTTATTGAATATTTCACTCTACCATTTCCATTATTATCATTTTCGATTTTCTTCCTCATTAATTAAATTTTCAATAAATTTAAGTGAACTGTAAAAACGTGAAAAGTTACAAAATCAAAAAAATGTTGTGCAAATGTTGTGCAAGAAAAAAGGGATTAAGCTGATTTTATGCAACTTAACCCCTTTAACAGTCGGGGTGAGAAGACTCGAACTTCCGGCCCCCACGTCCCGAACGTGGTACGCTACCAACTGCGCTACACCCCGATTTCTTTTGTATGTCTGTCCAGTATTGTTGCAACGGTCATATCACCTGTAACATTAACAACTGTACGAAACATATCCAAAATTCTATCGACCGCCAAAATTAGTGAAATTCCCTGAACCGACAAACCTACCGACTGTAAAACCATCACCAGCATTATCAGTCCGGCTCCCGGTACCGCAGCCGATCCGATGGAAGCTAATGTGGCAGTGAGAATTATGGTAATTTGTGCGGTAAAACTAAGCTCTGTACCAAAAGCCTGTGCAATAAAAATGGTGGCAACTGCCTGATACAAGCTTGTTCCATCCATGTTAATCGTCGCTCCTACAGGCAAAACAAACCGACTCACGGAAGGCGAAATTTTTAATTTCGTTTCACAGCAATCCATCGTGACAGGCAAGGTGGCAGCACTGGAACTGGTCGAAAAGGCAAGTAACTGTGCGGGATAAGCTGCCTTAAAAAACAAAGGAAATTTTTTCCTGTTAAAAACAAAAACCAGTAAAGGATACACAACCAATATCAGGAAAAATAATCCAATAACTACTGTCATCATATACCACGCCAATGCAGAGAAAAGTGAAAGTATAGAAGAACTGTCTTTACCTGCCACATCGGTAATCATTCCGCCAATTAGAGCGAAGACTCCCAAAGGCGCAAAATACATAATCAGACCCACGAGCTTTAAAATGACTTCATTAAAAGCATCTATTGTTTTAATGACTGAAGTCTTTTTAAGAGGATCAATTTTTAATAAAGCCATACCAAAAAGCACTGAAAACAATATCACTTGCAACATGGCAGAATTTGTCGACATGGCCGAAAAAATATTATCTGGCACCATATCCTCAAGAAAAGACAAGGGTCCCCGGGAAACGACATCCGTAGCTACATTCTGACTCGTTTCTGCTTGTCCAGCATAGGCCAACTCCAGTTTTTCCTTCACATCCTGAGGAAACGATCTCCCCGGACCTATGGTGTTGGCTAATAATAATCCCAGGCTTACAGCAAAAATCGTAGTCCCAATATAAATCCCCACCGTTTTTAGGCCTAGTTTTCCCAGTTTAGTAATATCCCCCAAACTCGAAATCCCGTTGACCAGCGACAGAAATATCAGTGGAATGGCAATAAGCTTTAATAGGTTTACAAATATTCGTCCCCAGGGCTTGATATAATCTGTTGTAAACGACTGCAAATTGGCTGATACAGCAATCAACCCCCAGGCTATACCCAGAACCAGACCCGCCATAATCCATAGCCACAAGGGAATCTTTTTCATAAAGCAAAAATAATAAATACAGGGAGATAATGAACGAAATGAGTTCAGTTTATTACAAAAAAAAGGTCTGCCTAAACAGACCTTTTTCAAAACAATTCTAATATAGCTTATTCAACAATGAGCTTGCCACGGCCCAGAATACCACTCTTATCAGTTACCTGATAAAAGTAAATTCCTTTTTTAAAAACCTCGGCGGGAACAATAATCTTATTTGTATTTTCGACCGAAATCCGTTTCAGTTCGCGGCCAGTGTTATCAAATAAAGTAAGTTCGATTTCACTTTCAGCTTTAAAGTTTTTGAGTTCAAAAGTGGCCTGTGTGGTTACGGGATTTGGGTAAACCACAATTTCGACCTTTGAGACAGAAACTTCGGGTACAACTGTTAATATCAGCGGCAATTCCCAATAAACAAGGTCAACAGTATTTGTAATTACGGGAGGATTAAAATCGAAATAAATTGAGGCGGAGTTGGAAATAACGGTTCCGTAATCTGCCGGAGTGAGAGGTTTCTGATTGACGGTAAAATTCACAAAACCGTGACTGGCGGCCTGATTAACATTACTATCAGGCAAAAGAATGTTATTGAAAGTCCACTCTAAAATACCAGTTTCATAGACTCTGAAAGTACAAGGGTGGCTGCTGACTCCATTCTGCACTGTAGTTACATCAAGATACTGAGACAATGTATCCCTGACAACAATGGTAAAGGCCGTGTCGGTTCCGGTATTCTGAAAGTTTATGTGATAATTTAGCGGCACATCATTGTCAATATAATGATTGCTGGTAACTCCCGAGGGCTGTACCGATTTATCGTTGGGATCGTAAGAGCCGGTGAGCACTGTACAGGAAATATCAATAAAATCATTCTGATCGTCATAAGGAGTCGTTGTAATATATCCAAGCGAAGTCCCTGTTGCATCGCCACAATCTTCAATGGTTTCGCGCGGATGACTGCTGCCCGGATGATTGGGTCGCTGATCGGCTTCAAGACGAATGGCAGCTCCATTGGAAGGCCAGCATACTTCTATGTACATTCCACCTTGCAACTGGAATGTTCCGGAATACACCAGCGTATCGTTGGCAAAAATCCGGTACTCACTGGTTCCCTGCATGTCGCCTGAACCAAAAGCTCCTGTATTGGTGATATTAAAACAAGCCATTGTATCACCACGACATTCTCCGGTAACACATACACTGGAATGATCCCAAGCAGGATCTGGCGTAGTGCACAATGAATCAGGATAAATATGCGCTGTGGCACATTTGGTACTTCCCATGAGCGATAAATCACATGGCACTATAACCTGTATTGAAAATTGTCCCGATTCAAAAACATCCACATTTCCAATATCAAAAATATATGAGTTTCCTGTATAACTCGACCAAGGCAGAGAGGATGAAACAGGTACAAGTACGTTATCAAAATCTACTATTATCTGTGCATTTTCGGCCATTACAGTTCCCAAATTACTATAGCTGACATAATACATTGCGCTAAAACATGGACGCAAATTTCCATTACCAATATGTACGCTCAATATCGGACAGTTGGTCAATGCTTCCATTCCAAAATTAATCCCGGTAATTGGATTACTGTTATTAACGATAGTTACAACCTGATAACCGACCGAAGGGCATATTACGCCCCAGTTTTGGGGTACCACAGGAATAACCGAATACAATCCGGCTTCCAGAGGAAGAGAATAATACCCACTATCATTAGTATAACTGTAATATGGACCAGGATTAGCATAAACCATTACGCCTTGCAATGGCTGCTCACCGTTATCTCTAACACAGTTTTCATTCAGGTCATTAAAAATATACCCTGACAATGTGTACTCGCAAGCCGTAGATGTTATTGAAAATATGTCATTGGCACAACAACCATTGACATCACAAACAGTTACTGAATAGTTTCCTGAAAACATTGTAGCAGTCTGTGAAGTATGCCCAGTAGACCATAAATAAGTATATGGAGCAGATCCACCTATAACAGATGCACTTGCATATCCAAACCCAAGACTATCGACACATTGACTGGTTTGAACATTTACATCAACCACACCTGCCTGCAAAATGGTAACATTTGTTGTAGTAGTACAGCCAAAACTATTCGTTACAGTTACTGTATAAGTCCCCGGACATCCAAATTCTAAATTGGGTGTAGTTATTAAGTTGCTCCATAGATATGAATAAGGAGGATCTGGACCCCAAGCGGATACTAATGCAGTCCCGTTGCAAGCGCCCAAACATGTCTCATTAGTAACTGATACTGCAACATTCACCCCTAAGACATTCAAATTCTGAATCAATGTATCAGAACCACCCACATCATTCGTTACAATCAGCCTTATAGTATAGGAGCCTTCAGTTGTAAATACGGTTATAGGACTCTGCATCGTAGAAGTGGTGCCATTTCCAAAATCCCAGCTCCACCCATTAATTGTATGCCCATTGGGATCGGTAGAAAGATCATTGAAATTCACCGGCGTAAATTTACACACAGGATTTGTGTTAATGAAAAAATTGGCAATAGGCTGATCCTGCGCTAAGGCAATATTGGTTGTTAAAGCTAACAACAATGAGATGGTTAAAACAAATAATGTTTTCATATACAATCACTTTTATTTCTAAAAAGACGAATGAAAACGGTATAGGTTGTTTGGAGAAGGATGTTTTTTGCAAACTCAAGAATTAATTATTGCGAATTGCTGGATTTCTGATTGCTGATTTGTCCATGCTTAAAGACTTATGCGGGTTCATCCCCAAACGAACCATTTTGAGTTAAACTAAACTTTTGTGAAACAATAAAACTCGTTTAGAATATAAGGCTGTCTCAAAACTTTTAGCAAAATGATTTTCAGCATTTTTGGAGTTTTGAGACAGCCTCCGCATAGAGAAACCTTTATAAAAATAAAGCCGCTGCCGCTTCAATTTTTTTTTAAAATTTAGGCAGATAAATCCTGATCTCCGATATTAAAAATCTCTTACAATCCAAAACTATAATACGCATACATGCCATTGGTATATACCCCTTCGAGGAAAACAGAACCTTTTATATTCTGCAAAATATAAGCAGCATCTTCGGCATTCCCGACCGGTTTTTTATTGATGCTGGTTATAATAAACCCAGGCTTTATACCAACCGACGAAAATTTCCCCTTCTGAATATCTGTAATTTGAACACCATGCTGAATTCTTAGTTTTTGCATATCTTCGTATGGGACATCTGCCAATGTAATGCCTAAAACTTTGGCCGTTTCACTTCGTTCCAGTTTCGTTTGATTTAGTCTGTTTTTCAGCTCTACATCCAGTTCTTTCATAGTACCACTGCGTAAAACCTTTACTTTAATAATATCACCCGGGCGGTACTTGCTTAACTGTTCATGAAGCTGAGGAATATCCTTAATTTCAAAGCCGTTCATTGCAATTATTATATCTCCTGTTTTTATACCCGATTTTTCGGCAGCACCTTCGGAATATACTTCTTCAACATACACTCCATTGGTCAGATCAATTCCTTTATCTGCTGCTAGTTTTTGATCAAGGGATTTTATACTCAAGCCCAGATAAGCTCTTTTTACTTCACCAAATTCAATCAGATCAGTCACAACTTTCTTTACAATATTTACCGGAATAGCAAACGAATAGCCCACATAACTTCCAGTTTGAGATGCAATAGCAGTATTCACACCAATCAATTGTCCCTGATTATTGATTAAGGCTCCGCCACTGTTCCCGGGATTAACTGCTGCATCAGTTTGTATAAATGATTCGATAGAATATTGCGACAAAATATTAATATTTCGGGCTTTGGCGCTAACAATTCCAGCCGTAACTGTAGAAGTCAAATTAAAAGGATTTCCGACAGCCATTACCCACTCTCCAATTCTCAAATCATCACTATTCCCATAGGGAATCACTGGCAAATTGGTTTCGTCAATCTTCAACAACGCGATATCCGTCGTGGGATCGGTGCCAACGACTTTGGCTGTATATGTCCTTTTGTCGTTAAGAACCACTTCGATATATTCGGCCTTTTGAACCACATGATTGTTTGTAACAATATAACCATCATTGGTTATAATGACACCTGAACCGGAAGACTGTACCTGTTGTTGCTGCGGCTGATTCATTTCGCCAAAAATGAAATTGTAAAAGGGATCACTGACATACTGATTCTTATACATCGTTTTTACATGAACAACAGCATGAATTGAATTCTCGGCCGCCATAGTAAAATCAGGCAAAGCCATTGGCACGGTATTACTCACCGATGTTACAGGAATTTGAGTTGATGAATTAAAATTCTCGCTGGGTGAAGAATGTGTGAAAAATTTAAACATTAAGAAAAATGCTAGCATGCCACCAGCAAAACCTGACAAAATTATTACAGCAATCTTTTTCATAGTTTATTTTTTTTTGCAATTATATTCAAAAAACGATCCGAGCGATTAATTTAATATTTAAATAAAGTCAGTTTAAAGGATTTTTAATAAATTCGGGGATATTTAAATAATTTTATTTAAAAGATATGACATTGCATTTCTACAAATACCATGGTGCTGGAAATGACTTTATTATAGCAGATGCCCGAAAAACAGACATTTCGCTCTTTACACCCACATTTGTCCAAAATATCTGCGATCGTCACTTTGGCATAGGTGCTGACGGATTAATGATACTTCTTGAATCTGAATCTGCCGACTTTGCCATGAAATATTTTAACTCCGACGGCCCCGAAGGGACGATGTGCGGTAACGGAGGAAGATGCATTACGGCTTTTGCTAAAAAAATGGGAATTATTGGCCAGTCCTGCCATTTTATGGCAGTCGACGGATTGCACTTTTCGGAAATACTGGATGACGGACTGATTTCGCTCGACATGAATAATGTCAACTCTTTGACAGTTTTAACCGATGGCATACTTACCGACACCGGATCACCACATTTTGTCACTCAACATCCCGATCCACATCTGGCAGAAGTCGTAAATGAAGGTCGTAAGTTAAGATATGACAAACGTTTAGGAGAAACTGGCGCAAATGTAAATTTTGTCAGTTTTAACCATCACGAAATTAAAATTTCGACCTACGAGAGGGGTGTCGAAGATGAAACGCTGGCTTGTGGAACCGGCGCAGTGGCATCGGCCATCTCAGTCAGCAAATGGGATGGAACTATTTATCCCGAATATACCCTTTTTGCCAAAGGAGGCACATTATATGTTTCTTTTACAAAGGAAGAAGATAAGTATACAACCATTAAACTAAAAGGGCCTGCTACATTTGTTTTTGAAGGACAATTTTACTACTAACTTTGACAATTTGACAACCAAATATGGAAACAAAAAAAAGACTAAAAATTGGGATACTTACCGCCGGAGGCGACTGTCCCGGAATTAACGCAGCCATTCGTGGTGTAGCAAAAACGGCCATACTCGAATATGGTATGGAAGTCATAGGTATTTCCAGCGGCTTCGCCGGGCTTATCAACAAAGAGTATATCGCCTTAAACGAAACACACGTTTCGGGCATTTTAACCCTTGGAGGCACTATTTTGGGGACATCCCGTGAAAAACCCTTTGGCAAAAAACAGTTACAAGATGCTATCGATAGGCCCAAACTGATAAAAGAACATTACGCTGATTTAAAACTCGATTGTCTGGTTTGTATAGGAGGCAACGGAACTATGCGTACAGCCGGTATGTTGTCGCAACAAGGACTCAATATTATTGGCATACCGAAAACGATAGATAACGATGTGTGGGGCACCGATGTCACTTTCGGCTTCGACTCTGCTGTAAATATTGCAACAGAGGCAATAGACAGATTGCACACAACGGCCAACAGTCACAAGCGTATAATGATCATCGAGGTCATGGGACACAATGCCGGTTGGATTGCGCTTCATTCAGGCATTGCTGGTGGTGGTGACCTTATTTTGCTGCCAGAAATTCCGTACCAAGAAGATGTTATGCTGAAATACCTCGACGAAAGAGCCACCATACGGAAAGGGTATTCGATTGTAGTTGTGGCAGAGGGAATTGAAAAACCAAAAAAGGAAAAGGCCGGCGAATATATCTCAAAACTTATTGGGGATAAACTGGGTTACGAAACAAGAGTCACCGTACTCGGGTACATACAACGAGGTGGAACTCCTTCTCCCACAGATAGAATTCTGGCCACCCGATACGGCACGTATGCAGCAGAACTTATTTCCGAGGGTCAATTTGGAAGAATGGTCGCTATACACGAAAATAAAATCACTTCCATCCCAATAGCCGAAACAGAAGGTAAGACAAGGCTAATACCCCCCGACTACTCGCTCATTGCCAAGGCGCGCAAAATGGGAACCTGTTTTGGAGACACTTTACCAACAAATGTAACTGTATTATAATATAACAACACAAGAATCAACTCAGCATCTATGAAGAATATTTTTCTGATACGCCACTCCAACGCCGAAGAAATTTCTGCTCAAAACGATGATTTTCATCGCAAACTAACCAAAAAAGGCATTGAAAAGGCTGTAGTTATGGCAGAAGAAGTCAGGTCGTTTTATTCAACTCGGACTACATTTCTTTCAAGTTCAGCCCCGCGGGCATTACAAACTGCCGAAATATTTGCTGATGTATTGGGTTATTCTGTCGAAAAAATCATAAAAAGAGATTTTCTTTATCATTACTACTCTTTCGAACAACTTATTCAATACCTTTCAGGTATGAAACCAGAATCTGTTTGGGTCTTTGGACACAACCCGATGATGGCCGATACGGCATCCAAACTATCGACACGTTGCTATGATTCGTTTCCAAAATGTGCCGTGGCGGGGTTTTCTTTTCAGTCCGAAAATTTTGAAGACATTACAATCAATACCGGGAAATTATTGTTTTACCAAAAACCGCCAAAATAATGAAAAACGATGCTATTCCTAAAGAAATTTCCTGGCTATCGTTTAACGAGCGCGTTTTACAGGAATCTGCCGACAGTAATAACTCATTACGTGAGCGAATTAACTTTCTGGGTATATACTCCAATAATCTGGATGAATTTTTCAGAGTCCGTGTAGCAACTCTTCGCCGTATAGCTCAATTGGGAAAAAAATCAGAGGAAATACTAGGGTATAACCCTCAAAATGTGCATCGCGACATTTATGAAATCATTGTAAAACAACAAAGAGCTTTTGCCCATGCGTATGATGAAATTCTCAAAGAACTAGCCAAACATAATGTACACATCCTCAAAGAAACACAGTTAAACAGCGAACAAGAAGAATATCTGACTAACTATTTCACAAAAAAAGTCAGACCACATCTCATGCCCATCATGCTGAACCAGATTAAAAGTGTTCCACAACTACAGGACGATATGGTATATCTGGCCGTATCGATTATCTCAACAAAAAAGACACACAATCAATACGCCATTGTTCAAATTCCTTCGGATGTTCTTCCCCGGTTTATAGAGATACCATCAGAAAAAGGCTGTAATAACTTGATTTTCCTCGATGATGTTATTCGGTTTGGACTGCGCAATCTCTTCCATCTTTTCGAGATACAAGATATTTCGGCATATACAATAAAAATCACCAAGGACGCCGAACTTGATATTAACGATGATATCAGCGAAAGCTATCTCGACAAGGTTGCAATTGGACTAAAGAAGCGAAAAGAAGGTGAAGCCGTTCGATTTATATACGACAAGCACATGCCGCAGGGACTGCTCAAGCTTTTTCTGAAAAAACTAAGTATTGGTAAAAGTGATACCGTTTTACCCGGCGGACGTTATCATAATTTTAAGGATTTTTTAAGATTCCCTGATCCATGCCTGAATTCCGCCCCTGAAAAAACCCAGGAAACAATTCCATGCCCTGCAATCAGCAAAGGATTTAACATATTTGATGCCATAAGAAAAAAAGATATTTTACTTCACTTTCCGTATCAGTCGTTTGATCATTTTATTGATCTGCTGAGAGATGCCAGCATAGACCCTCAGGTTAAACGTATAAGTATTACACTTTATCGATTAGCACGACATTCTGCAGTCATTAATGCATTAGTAAACGCTGCCAGAAATGGAAAGGAAGTCATTGTAGTTATTGAACTGCAAGCGCGTTTCGACGAAGAAGCCAACCTCAACTGGAGTAACCTGTTACACGAAGAAGGTGTAAAAGTTATTTACGGTGTTCCTGGCCTAAAAGTCCATGCTAAAGTGTGCCTCATCGAAAGAGAAGAAAACAAAAAGATGGTATTATATTCGTGTATAGGAACGGGAAATTTTAATGAAAATACGTCCAAAGTATACACCGACCTCATGTTGATGACGGCCAATCCTAAAATTTGTCGCGAGGCCCGAAAAGCCTTTGCTTTTTTTGGCAAGAATTACACTTTTGAGACCTTCAACCACCTCATTTTATCCCCATTTTCTTCCCGCAAAAAAATTACATCGCTCATCCTCAATGAAATTAAAAATAAGGAGAAAGGACTAGAAGCATACATCCACATAAAAATAAACAATCTGGTTGATATTGACACCATTAATCTCTTACTAAAAGCCTCAGAAGCAGGAGTAAAAATAAATCTCCTCATCCGGGGAATGAATTCACTTAAACCAGATAAGTATAAAAATATTAAAGCCTTTGGCATAGTCGACAAGTATCTGGAACACAGTCGTATTATGATTTTTGCCAATGGAGGAAATCCCAAAGTATTTATTTCATCTTCCGATTTGATGACCCGAAACCTCGACCGCAGGGTAGAAGTAATCTGCCCCATTTATGATACCGATATTAAAAAGACCCTCATTCAGTTTTTCAACATTAGTTTCAAAGATAATGTCAAGGCACGTATTCTAAATGATACCCTTACGAATGACTTCAGAAAAAGAAAAGCGAATGAGAAGCCTTATCGCTCACAATTTGAGATGTACGAATTTATCAAAAACAACTATCTTCCTTTGCAGGATCACGACAATCTTTAAAGTAAATGAAATCATTTTTAATAAATTAAGTTTTGATTAGTTTTGCAGCAATGAAAT
>PHDH01000065.1 GCA_002840935.1 Bacteroidetes bacterium HGW-Bacteroidetes-21
GTTATACCATTAAAGCCACTGCCAATAATGATGTGTATGTTGGGGGTTGGGAAGGTCATTATAACTCTGGTTTCTTAATGAAATTTTCGGGTCAGGGGGCTAACCTCGAATGGTTTAAACGTTTCGATATTGGCTATGGTTCAAGAATTACGGACATTGATATCGATGCTTCTGGAAATATCTATCTGGCAGCCGATTTACGGGGTGTTTCGACCTATCTTGGTGTGGTAAAAACCGACGCCAATGGCAATGTTATTTGGGCAAAACAAATGCAGGGAGAATCGAACGACAGAAATAATGTGTCGTGTGTTCGGGTAATCAACGGAAACTTGTATGTTGGTGGGCGTGGTGCCTATACCAATTACGATGTGTCGCAATTTGGCGATGGCTGTTATTATAAAATGGATCTTAACGGGAATATCCTTAAGCTCTATAATTATTATACAGGAAATGAAAGTAGTGACGACCGTTGTGGAGAAAGAATGGAAGCCATTTTATCTTACAATGGTAAACTCATTCTAGCCGGCGAAACCTGGCCCGAAGTAAGCAAAATAAAGGGCAGTTGGTATATGCCCACTGGTGTCGTGTCCGATTTGGCTGTCACCGTTTCAACAGTTTCTACACCCCAAATGGTTACAGGTGATGGTGTAACTGTATCTCATATCTTTAGTGTTTCTGATATGTCGCTACCTATCCATAGTCCTTCCGAAGGATCACGCGGATCTGCAGATGTTATCATATTTAGTATTAATGAATAATCAACAAAAAAAACAAAAAATGAAAAAACTAAGTTCGTATCTGATGGCAATATTGATTGTTGCTACATTCATGTCCTGTGGACAAAAAGGTGGAAGTTCTGATAATGCAGGAACACCCAAAGAAAAACTCGATGGAAAATGGAAAATTGTTAAAGCCGAAGGCAGTATGGCCAGTCTGAACGAAGGAACCGTTTATTCTTTCGAGGAAAACAATAAATTTACATCCAAACTAGGTATTATCGAAACCAAAGGAGATGTTACAGCAAAAACTGACAGTAGTTTTTCAGTCCGTTTCGAAGGCATGCAAAATGATTTTAACTACGATTATCATTTTACTGGAAATACTTTGGTGATTGAATTGCAGAATTCGGGACAGATTTTTACCCTCGAAAAACAATAATTCTTAAAAATAAAAAATTATGTCTGATCAGATATTGGAAGATTATAAAGCGTATTACTCGACGAGAGTCGAGCGATTCGCTGGCAATGCGAATTATGCTAATTCGTACGAAGCCGAGAAGCAAATGTCAAATGCCATGCAGTCTTGCAATGTGCTGGAAGATTTTAAGGAAAATGCAGTGTCTTTATCTAATGCATGTACCATTGCTTTGGTTAAAGACGAAAACCTGATGGAGAAAAAGCATTTCGAAAAACACCAGGAAATCGTTCGGGTAAAAGCCAGTGAGCGTATACTTTCGAAAATTGATGCTTGTGCAACTTCTATGGATGTGGCGACCATGGCCGTTGAAGAAACGAATAAAACCAGCATGGAAATTTCAATGGATGAGGCACATCGACAGTTTAATTACGATTGGGATCAGATTGATAAGGTTATAATTTACGAAAATGCAGTTGTCCCTGAAAAATACAAACAGGATATGATGAATTCTGCGCAGGATATCAAGAATTCGATGATTGAAGGCGTTGATACCATCGAGAAAAATAATCACGAATGGCAGGCTGGTTGGAGACTCGCACCGGAAAAAAATCTCGAACACCGGCATGTCAGACTTTTGCCTTTCTCTACAGCTCATATCACCGAACAGATTGCACTATACAAATCGATTATTAACCGTTAATTCTATTATTATGCCTATAGATCCAATGATGCTAAACGCAATCCTCGGAAGTTTTAAAAATATGATGGACGATTGCAAACAAAAGAATTTATCGGGAAGTGATTTCGATAGTATGTGCGAAGCCTACGCACGAATGGAACAACTCGGACAGGAACATTCAGACATGAATGCTTTCAATGCACAAATGATGACGGAGAATTTGTATGGCAAATTCAGCGATTTTTATGGTCGTGCTCTAAGTGCCCCGTCAGCCCAGTCTTCTGGTGCTGCTGCCGGAGGATACGATGATGCCGCTTTGCTCAAACAGAGCGTGGATGCATTAAAACAGGCCATTATTACCATTCGCAAAAGTTATCAGGATGCTATTGAAGAGGCCAGTGGTAAAAATGTGCAGCAACAGAATCAGGCGGGTCTCGATTTTCTGGAAAGAAATACAGAAAAAGGACTTTTTTCGGCCACCGGAGGTATGGAGGCATTGCGCACAGAGACTGCCAAATCTATGGGTGAAACTTTGAAGAAAACTCCCAATGCTTTCGATAATACCGTTGAAGTAGAAGTGCTTTCGAATCCCGAAGCGCTGATTAAACCTATTCAGGATGTGATTGATTTGGGCGAGCAGCCAGGCATGACATTGCCACGATTCTTAAGAACGCAGATTGAGACGGGTTTGGATAAAGCCATGGATGGTGCCGTGGCTGCACGTGATAGTTATATCACCGAAAAGGAATTTATTGATGCGAGCCCTGTTTCATCTTTCCATTTGCAGAAAATTGATAAAAAAATCCAACGTTTCGATGAACTGGCAGCTGCCAACAAATTCCATGTCCCCAATTGGACCGAGTTAAAGTTTAATATGGACGATATTGATCGTGAGTTTGAGCGCGATATTCAGCAATGGGACAGAGTTAAAAGGCGTTGGGAAGATTTGCTTTGGGATCTTTCGATGTGGAGCCTTTCTTACTGCTCATTTGCTCCTTACATCAAACCATGGGCAATGGCTAAAGATCCTGTTGCTGCAACCATTCATACCCAAAATACGGGCCCCGGAATATTTAAGGAAAAGGAAAAACTCCTTCAAAAATATTTTGGAATTTCTTTCCATGATATTTTTAAACAACCGTCTTTTTTGTGGGATGTAAAATACAATTACATAGATTATTCTCAGGAGTTTTTAGATTTTCTGATTGAGAAGATTTATCCCGAATGTAATCCTTTTAATCAGCTTCCTTCAGATAAAATTGAAGCCAGAGCTTCGTTTTATAAAAGAGATAGAAATGCCGAAGACAGAGAGAATAACCCCGAAGCTCACATTCCTGCCGATCGCATGCGCATTTTTTACAACAAGAAATTTGGAGAAGGTCGTTACGAATCAAAATACGGGAACATCGAAAAAAATGATTCCAAAGCGGCACCCTGGAATATTGCTACATTTAAGTATAGTATGTAGCTTTCAGTTTATTGAAAAAAGGTTATTCCGACTGGGATAACCTTTTTTTTAGGCTAATACTTCAGATTTTTTGTAACGCAATCCTTTAGCATTTTTTGACTGAATGGTTTAGTAATGTAATCATCGCAACCTGCGGCTAGTGCTTTTTCTTTATCTCCGGTCATGGCGTATGCAGTAACTGCAATTATTAATAGATTCTTGTTAAGTAGTTTGATTTGTCGTGTAGCTTCATAACCATTCAATATAGGCATATTAATGTCCATAAACACAATATCGATATCTGGATGATCTTGACATTTTTGAACCGCTTCAGTTCCTGTTTCTGCATAAAGAATCTCCCGGCAACAAACACCCATGTTTTCAGTAAGTAGCTGGCTTGAAATTGCATCGTCTTCTGCAATAAGAATTTTAAGGTTTTGAAAATTTTTGATGTCTTTTAGTGATTCGTTTGATCCTGAAATAGTATTGTTTTTGCTTTGAACAGTTTTATAAGGAATGGTGAAATAAAAGACTGTTTTTCCTTCTATGTTGGCTGAAATGTCTTCGGGTGTACTTTCTACCCAGATTTTTCCTCCCAACATTTCAACATAAGCTTTTGAAATAGATAGCCCTAGTCCAGCGCCTTCATAACTTTTATTCGTTTGCATTTCGCCTTGTCTGAACCTTTCAAAAATCACTTTTTGAATTTCAGGGCGAATGCCTTGTCCGGTGTCGGATACATAAAGCTCTAGAAACTGGTCTCTTTTCGTGCAGCCGAATTCAATTTGTCCCTTATGGGTAAATTTAATGGCATTTTTAACAAGATTGATAAGTATTGCATATACTTTTTCTTTGTCAGTTATTATATTGGCTTCTTCATTCGTCAATGATTTTACAGTATTTAATAGTATCCCTTTTTGATTTGTCTCAGGAACGAAAAAAGTATGGATATATTCAATCTGGTCATTGATATTGGCTTCTGATAAATGAATTTCCATTTGCCCGGCTTCAATTTTCGAAATATCAATAATATCACTGATGATTCCTAGCATACGGGTTCCACTTTTCTCAATAATACTTATATATTCCTGCTGTTTTTCTCCCGATAGTCCAGGTTTTTTAAGCAGCCCGGTGAAACCCAAAATGCCGTTCATGGGTGTCCGGATCTCATGACTCATGTTGGCCAAAAATGCGGATTTTAGTTGGTCGCTTTCTTCGGCTTTTTCTTTTGCTTTTATAAGTTCTTGTTCAGTGTTTTTTAAATCAGTGATGTCAATAATAGAAACGATGCTAACGTCAGAATCCGGTATCATTCCAATATTTAATTCTACTGTTAAAGTATGCCCTTTTTTATGTTTAATTTTTGCTTCGTATTTCTGTGGAACAATATCTTTTTCCTTTCTTCGTCCTTCATGATAAATGACCATTTCTGGCAAAAAAGAAGGATCCACAAATTCTAACCACTTCTTACCAATTAATTCAGACGACTTATAACCTGTTTCAAAGAAACATTCTTCATTAGCCATTTGAATGGTAAAATCCTTTTCAATAATAAGTGTTGCTGTTCCGGTTGATTCAAATATCGTTTGATATTTTTCCTGACTTTTTCGCAGCTTTTCTTCGGCTTGTATGCGATAAGTTATATCTCGATCTATCCCGCGATAGCCAACCAATTGCTTGTTTTGATCGATGATTGGCACTCCGCTGGTTTCGAAATAAACCGGATAGCCGTTTTTGTGGAGGTTAATATTAATGAGATTGGTGAATGTCGTTTTTGATTGTACAATTTCGTTTGACTTTGTTCTGGTTTTTTGTGCTTCTTCTGGCGACATGAGTTCAAAAGGAGATTTGCCAATTAATTCACTTTGTTTATATCCTAAAATATCATAAACCCTTGGACTAATATAAGTATATTTTCCCTCCAAGTTCGTTTCCCATATAATGTCATTGGTTGTTTCTACTAAATTTCGATACTTTTCTTCGCTTATTTTTAATGCTATTTCATATTGTCTATGTTCCAGAACTTTGTGTTTAAGTGAAATGTTTCTGTTCCTAACAATTATTACTAAGACAATTGCTCCAATTAAAAGTAAAATGAGCACAACTGATTTAGCTAACTCGGTCATTAATATATTATTCCATTGCTCTGCATTGAAATCCATTCCAAATACAGCATAAACTCGACCAGTTTCCGGGTTTATTAAAGGAACTAATGCGCTCTTCCATGTGCCCCAACGGTCAGTCAGGGCTTGTGTCATAACTGCTTTCCCGTCTATAAAAGGCTGTATGTCTTCCGGCTGTGCTTCATGGTATTCCTCACCGGGAGGAGAATAGTCTTTTGAATTTTCGTCTTCAGAGTCAGCAATGAAAAAAACTTTATTTTCCTTTAATGTATAAAGATATGAAAATCTTGCTTTGGGATTATTTTTAATTATTTCTTTTAAGATGCTTTTAATAATGCCATACTCATATTTATCAATGTCGGTTGGAGATGCACTTAGGCTTTGGATATAATTTGTTGGGAAAAGGGCTGCAATAGATTTGGCATTTTGCATTTCACTTTCACATCTGTTTTGATCTATTTTGTAAAAATTATATCTCAGAAATATCCCGCTCGACGTAATGATGGCAAGCATGACAATTAATTGAATAAGGTGAATTCTTTTTAGCCAATCTATCATATGATTTAATTGAAAGAATTAAAAAAACTATTTTGATTTTGTGAAAGATGTAACATGCAAATGTACTGCTTTCTCTGAATTTTTAATTAAACCTTATAAATCTATGATAAACATCAGTGAGCAATGGTTTTGTACCGTGTTTATTGTAGCGGAAAGATTTTTCGGTCATGTGTCAATTTATACTGTTTTCGTTTTGATGAATGTTGTATCAAAAAAAGACTTCATGATCTTTTACTAATGTGCTGTAAATGTGTATAATGACTCTGTGTATATCGGTATCTGTTTTTTTAGATATTTGTGGTAACGAAAAATGAATACCCTTGATTATTATCGACAAATGCTAAATAAAATAAACTGTTTCTGACTATTCTAGAATTAATATTAGCTGGGATTAAATAAAAAAGAGAAAAAAAGTATGAACATGATTTGTATATTAAAAAAAATCTCTATCTTTGCACTCCCGAAAAACGTTCTCACATTATGGCCCGTTCGTCTAGGGGTTAGGACGCCAGGTTTTCATCCTGGAAACAGGGGTTCGATTCCCCTACGGGCTACAAATAAACTGAAACAAAATGGCAAATCATAAATCGTCAGAAAAAAGAATAAGGCAAACCAAAACTCGTATGGTTGAAAATCGTTATTATGCAAAAACTACACGTAATGCGATTAAAAAACTTCGTACCACTTCTACTAAAGAAGAAGCTGTTGCTTTGCTTCCTAAAGTTGCCGGTATGCTTGATAAACTTGCCAAAAAATCGGTAATTCACAAAAATAAAGCATCTAATCTGAAATCGAGTTTGACAAAACACGTAAACAGTTTACAATAATAATTAAGTTAAACATTAAAAAAGTCTTCCTATATTTGGAGGACTTTTTTTTTATGGATAAAAAAGCCAAACGAAAAACCATCAAGGATCTCGCTGAAGAAGACCGACCACGAGAGAAACTTTTGCTCCGGGGAGTGAACGCTCTGAGTGATGCTGAATTATTAGCCATTATTTTGGGAAGTGGCAACCGTGATGAATCTGCCATAGAAGTAGCTTCTAAAATCCTTAAAAACGCTGATTATAACCTTAATACACTGGGTCATTTAAGCATAAAAGAGTTGATAACAACGAGAGGGGTAGGACCCGCCAAAGCTATTAATATAGTTGCAGCTCTTGAATTGGGGCTACGTCGTAAAGTTTCTGGCTCTTTGCAAAAACGAAAAATTACAGGCAGCCGTGATGCTTTCGAATACTTACATCCTATTATTGGGCATCTGGATCACGAGGAGTCATTCGTTATTCTTCTCGATAATGCCAGCCAAATTCTTAGTTATTTTAGAGCAGGGCAGGGTGGAATTACCGGCACTGTGATGGATCCCCGGGTGATACTTAAAAATGTAATTATGGCGAATGCTACGCGATTTATTATTGCCCACAATCATCCCAGTGGAAATCTTACGCCCAGTGACGCTGATATAAGTATTACACGAAAACTGCGCGAAGGTGCTCAACTTATAGACCTTCAACTGCTCGACCATATTATTGTAAGCGACAAAGGCTATTATAGTTTTGCAGATGAGGGGCAATTGTAAATGAGTAAAATACTGATATATAATCCCGCACCTGGCCCTCGTTCCTCTTACGTTTTTGCATTTATTTTCGACCGTGTGTTGGATGTTCACTGGGAGGAAACTGACGATAGAAATACTTTCGATGTATCCGATGACGTACGTATTAATTATTCCGCTGATAATATTCCCGGGGTTGTTCAGATTCAACCTCAGGGACTATTAAACGAAAAAGATCTTGCCGATTTTAAAATCTCCCCTGGCTTATGGCAGAATTTGCCAATTATTTATGCCGGTAATGATGTCGACGAAATCCCTTTTGATTTATTTTCGGCTGTTTTTTTTATGATCAGCCGTTATGAGGAATATGTATGTGCCGAAAGAGATATGCATAACAGATTTAAAGCCGAGTCGAGTGTTGCTTTCCAGCTTGGTTTTTTGGAACGCCCTGTAGTGGACGAATGGATATTTGCTTTGGCTCAGGTTTTACAATCTCATTATCCCGATTTTAGTATTCCCCTGCGTGAGTTTAGCTTTCAGCCTACTATTGACATTGATAATTCCTATGCGTTTTTGCATAAGGGAATTTTACGGACTCTAGGAGCCTTTGCAAGAGCTATATTGAAGTTTGATGGTAAAGAAATTTCTTTTCGTTTTAAAGTCTATTTTTCCAAGAAAAAAGATCCTTACGATACCTACTCTTATATTAAAAATATTCACCGAAGCTCTTCTCTGTCACCCATTATTTTCATTTTATGCGGAAGTTTCGGTAAGTACGATAAAAATATTTCTTATAAAAATAAGTATTTTAGAAAGCTTGTCATTGAACTGAGTTCTCTGGGGCAAGTCTCTTTACATCCTTCGTATCGAGCTTCTCAAAAGGGTTTTATCCGAAACGAAAAAGCAATACTCGAAAAAATTACCGGCAGAAGAATACGTAATAGTCGCCAGCATTTTCTTAAAATAACCATGCCCGATACCTATAGACTTCTTGCACAAAGTGGTATTGAAAATGATTATTCTATGGGATATTCCTCCCATATAGGATTCCGAGCTGGCACTTGTACCCCCTTTTATTTTTACGATATTTCTGACGATAAAACATACGATATGCTCATTTATCCATTTCAGGTAATTGACGTGGCACTAAAGCATATGGATCTAACACCCGAAATGGCTGTCAATAAAATCGATGAGATAATTGCCAAAATTAAAGCTGTAAATGGTTTGTTTATCGCCGACTGGCATAATGAATCGCTTGGAAATTATAAAAATTGGGATGGCTGGAGAGAAGTTTACAATCAATTGATTAAATTAGCCGTTCAGAAAATGAAATAAATAGGATAAAGTTTTTGTTATGAGCAGTAACATTGGAATTAATATACTCAGCGAGAATAACACCATTCTTTCAAAGTTTATGTCTGAAATCAGAGATGAGAAAATTCAGCTGGATAGAATGCGTTTCAGACGTAATATGGAAAGAGTGGGCGAAATTATGGCTTACGAAATCAGTAAAACTTTCGAATATCAAACAAAGGAAATTACAACCCCTTTGGGTATTGCTAATTTGAATCTTTTCGATGAACAAATTGTTATTGCTTCCATATTACGTGCAGGACTCCCCTTACAGCAAGGAATGACTAACTTTTTTGACGACGCTGATTATGCTTTTGTTTCTGCCTACCGTAAATATAGTAAGGACGGCTCATTTTCAATTAAGGTAGAGTATCTTAATTGTCCACCGCTCGAAAACAAAACTTTAATTATTTGCGATCCCATGCTGGCTACTGGGTCTTCTATGGTATTGTCGTACAGGGCTCTACTTGAAAAGGGTATTCCTAAACATACCCATTTTGCTACCGTCATTGCCAGTCGAGAAGGCCTGGCTTACGTTCGTAAAAACGTGTGTGCCAAGGACTATACCTTATGGGCTGCTGCTGTAGACAACGAACTGACAGTAAAATCATTCATTATTCCCGGACTAGGAGATGCTGGTGATCTGGCCTTTGGGAATAAAGAGCATTGATAAAAATTTATGTTTCGGGAAATAGTACTTGTTTTTTTGATCAGTACCGTAAAATTTGTTTTTTCGTTTCCGTTGGCCGCTGGTTTTAACTTCGATTTTTTATTAACATTTCTCGTAACTACAACGGGTGGCGTTGCAGGTATCTTTTTCTTTGCTTTTATTTCTAAAGAACTTATTCTTTTCTGGAATTGGGTCGTGAATAAGTATAGTAAGAAAAAGGATATTAGTCAGGTTGAAAAAACGGAAAATACTGTAATTAAGCCCACCCCAATTAGCCGGAAAAGAAAATATGTTCGATGGAAAAACGGTATTGGACTCTATGGAATTTCATTACTGACACCATTAATTATTAGCATTCCTATAGGGACATTTCTTATTGTAAGGTTTTATGGACGTACTTGGTATAACTTGATGATTATGTGTGGTTTTGTTGTGCTATGGTCGTTGGTATTCTGCAGCCTGGTTTATGTGGCTGAAGTTACTTTTTAATTTACAGATTATTGTTGTATTTGCCAGATGGTTAATTTGTTAGCTAAGCGTGGAGGCACGTGCCATAAAATGGTTCATTAAATTCAAAAAGCATTTACCAGCGAAATGTGCACTCTCGAATTTCGTAATTCTATCGGATTATCGAATTGTTTTCCCAGCGCATACATAAGTGAAAGTACGCCAGCAGGGGTCTCAATCTCAATGCCCCAGCCAAAGCCATAGGGACTGTCGTTAATTTTTTCTGAAATATTTTTATAATACGATGCTGCATTGAAAAATAAAAAGGTGTTGGAATACTCTCCGAAAAATGCTTTGAACTCAACTAGCCCCGACACATAGCGTTGCACTGACATAGATTCTTCGTCAAACCCCCGAAGCGTTTTATACCCTCCTATTCGCATCAGCTCATTCTCGAATATCGTTTTGCCAGAAAGAAGTCCGTGCTGGAGCTCTGTTTTAATTCCAAAGTTTTTGGCCACCGGGAAGTGATACGACATTTGAAGATGCTGACTGAAGTAATCTTCGTTAGATTTTTCTCCATCCGGTTTTTTAATTTCCTTTTTACCGGTCATCACTTCTGCTTCTATGCCCAAGCCCTTGCGAGGTATCATGATACGGTCGAAATTGTTCCAGTAGAAATATAAACCGGCAGAATTTAAATTTATATTTGCTGTTGAAGAAGAAGGGGTTTTGGTAAGTACTCTGGTGGTTTTTTGTTCATATTTTAATCCGGCAAAATTATTGCCACTAAAAAAGTACGGAACACCCACTTTTACCAAAGTGTTTATGTAACTTGTGTCTTTCTTCAGAAGATTAAATTTTAGATCCATGCCAGCCGGAAAGTTAAACAAGTATGGATACATGAATTCAGCATCAAGTAGTTGCCCTTCTGCATCGTATTTTTTCCAATGAAGTGAAAATTTGTCGGCATGATGTAGTGTGTTTACAAGATATAGCGTGACTTCACCTGTGACAGACAATTTCGAACTATCGTTGGGTGGGGGAATAATACCGGCAATTCCTTCGAATTTATTGGCTTTTTTCTTTTTTAAGTAAATGTTAATCCGGGCTTTGTCTTTTCCAAACCATAAATCGGGAGAACGCGAACTTTCCAGAAAACCAGTTTGAGATAACCGCCGGGGAATGGCCTGAATATTTTTTTCAGAGTATGGCGTTCCTGACGGAAGTTGTAGGTATCGCATTAAAAACTTGCTTTTCACCAGAACATCACCATGCAGACTAATACTGTCATACAGAATAAGAGGACCTTTATCTATAATGTATCTGAACCCAATACTTTGATTGTCGAAAATAAGGCTGTCGCAAGTCACAGAAATAAATGGATATCCCGTATTTTCAAAAGTTTTTACCAAATTTTCTTTTTGCCGCAATGTGGCTGAATAGGAATAATACTTGCTATTTTTAAACAGTGAGTAAAAGAGGGTATTAAGACTATCTTTTTTTATGAAAACGCTATCTGTTTTTGCTTTGTAGCGGCATCCGGCGAAAATTTTGCAAGTTGTGAAATGATCCTTCTTAAAGGTTGAATCATACGCCAAGAGAAAACCTTTGTTGTGAAGTGTTGCAATTTCTGTTTCAATAATTGATTTAATTTCAGAACTGTCTGTACTTTTATATTCTCTTGTTTTAATTTTCCCATTTTCAGAAATAAGGGATAAATGCAACGAAAACTTTTCTTTACCGGCAGGTTGCGAAAAGGTGAAGTCTGCAAGTAATAATAATATTAGAAAAGTTACAAAATGCTTCATTCGTTGTTCATAAATCCCTGCTTGTTTAACACATCAAGGTATAGCTTTGAAAACGCCACATTGTCTTTTTTAGTATATCGCTTATCTGTAAAAACCTGTGCAAGATTATCAACACCATTTTGTTTCACAAAGTCGAGATAAAAGGGGCTATTTTCCTTTTCGTGATACAGTTCGTTGATTTCTTTCTCATCAAAATTATGGTATACTTCCCTTCTGACAATTGCTTTAAGAGGAAGTCTGTCGGTTAGTTCCGGACTCTCGTCAGGATAACCTAATACAATTGTAGTGACAGGAACTACGCCTTTGGGAATTTCTAATACTTCAATAATTTTATGAGCCATGTAAGTCGTAGTGCCAAGATAGCAAATGCCTAATCCTTGTTCTTCTGCTTCCAGTGCAGCGTTTTGAGATGCAAGTAAAGCATCAATGGCTCCAGTCGTAAACGAAAGGAAATTGTCGTAGCCAGGTGTAGCTTGTCTGAGTTCACACCATTGGTTAAAACGGTTGAAATCGGCACAGAAAGTAAGAACTACCGGAGCCTCTTTTACCATATTTTGTTTAAAATGACATTCCCACAATTTTTCTTTGAGATCGGGTCGGGTAGTCACAATTATGCTGTAGACCTGCATATTCCCTGTAGTTGAAGCGCGGGAGGCAGCTTCAAGTATTTTTTCAAGTATGGTCTCGGGAATCGGGTCGTTTTTGTATTTTCTGATGCTACGATGATTTAATATGGTCTTCATTTTCACTTTTTCTTGCAAAAATAATCAATAATATCAGAATGAGGGATGCGAAACATCATTTCAAATGCGCTTTAATCTTTCGTTACGTTAAAAAACTGTTATTTTTTAAAAAAATGACCCAACGATAAGATAAATGCCGTAAATTTGCAATTCAATTTTAAACAAAACTAATATGAAGAAAACTTTACTTACTTTATCGCTAATTATTGCGATTTTTACTGTGAATGCTCAAGTGTTGCTTTATGAAAGCTTCGACTATCCTGTAAATGATACATTAACCCAACATGGTTGGACTGGTATTAATGGTGGAGATAGCATTGTTGTTGTTGCTGGCAATTTAGATTATTCAGGCTTAGTTCCATCTACTGGAAATAAAATCGCTTTTGGAGGTTATGGTCGTGATTATCAGTATGCTATTACAAGCCAAGCTACAGGTACCGTTTATATGTCATTTATTATGAATGTTACCAATATTGATTTACTTGATGCTACTGGTGGCTATTTTACTGGCTTAGGTGCAACCAATACTAATTTTTGCTCCAGCGTATGGACTAAAAAAGGAAGCACAGGTTATAACATTGGCCTAAACGCACGTACAACCGTTGCTTATACCACTTTTGATACTCAGGAAATGACCGTTGGAACACCTGTATTTGTTGTAGTATCATACGAAATGGTTGCAGGAACTACCAATGACATTGCTAAAATGTGGATTAATCCAGTTTCAACTACATTTGGAACTGCAACTCCTCCCGCAGCAACTATTACAATCACCAATGGCGGAACCGATCTTACTCCAATCGAAAGAATTTTTATCAGACAAGATAGTAATATTGAAACTCCCGAACTTGATATGGACGAAATCCGCGTAGGTCTTACCTGGGCTGATGTAACTCCTGCTCCTGCTAATGTAAGCAATATTGAAATGAATAAATTGAGCATCTATCCTGTGCCTGCTACATCACAAGTGACTATTACTGCTAACGATATGATTCAGTCGATTCAGATTTTTGACATTCAGGGTCGTTTGGTTCAGTCAGTTGATATGGTTAATGCCAATAACGCAAATGTTGAAATTTCAACACTGGCTAATGGTATTTACAATGTAGTTGCTACCGGTGTAAACGGTGGAACTTTTGTTTCTAAACTGGTTAAATAATTCCAAATTCATATTACGAAAAACGTCCGTTATAGCCGGACGTTTTTTTTTTGCTGATTTAAAATTCGAGTTATTCCTACAGTGATTTGGCGTTTTCCAAAAATCGTACAGTTTTATATACTGTTCTTTTTTTCTTTTTCTCAATCTTATAGCAATAACGAAGCAGGAGTTCAACCGATCCGCTTTCATAGGTTCTGAGTGACGATACCGTAATGTCGTAAGCGAGTCCGAAACCAAGGTCGGAAAGCATAGTGAACCCTACCATGGCAGTAAAGGCATCTCTGAAACGGTAAGTCAGTCCGCCCCATATTTGTTTATTGAAAATAACGATGGTGTTAAGATCATATTGAGCAGTGGTGCCGTCAAATTTTAGAAAAATAGAGGGACGAAGTTCATACAGTGGATTAGGAAGTTGTTTAAAATAAGCCGCTGTTAAATAATAGTGGCGACGAACAAAAGGATTTTTTTCATCGTCATAATTCAATTGAGGTTGTGTTAAATGAGTAGATGATACCCCAACGTAATATTTTTCTGCACGGTAAAACAAACCCATGTTGGCATCAATCACTGTTTTACTGTCACTGTGAGGAATCGCAGGATCATAATATACGTTTGTGCCTCCTTCTAGCGAACTGGGAGATCGGAGTTCTTGTCCATCGAACGACTTTTGTATCAGACCAAATCCGAGGCCAATACCCAACAGACCTTCTCCAAGAGGCACATGATATGAGTAGGCAAGATTCATATGAAAGTCTTTGTTAAATCCCAGCTTATCTTGAATAATATTAATTCCTATACCGCCGCTGGCGATGTCAAAAGGCATGTGTACAGAAGCAGTGGATGTTGTTGGGTGACCTTCGAAACCTATCCATTGGTTTCGATAAATTACCGAAGAACAGATAGCCTGATTAATGCCTGCAAAAGCTGGGTTTACAGTCAGATGGTTGAATGAGTTTAGGGAAAATTGCGGGTCCTGTTGAGACATAATTCTCCCGGCTGCTAAAAATAGCAGTATTACTATGAATGCTTTTCTCATATGTGAAAGATTAGTAGTGTAACAAATTATATATGAAAACGCTGTCTGATTTGTTTTATTATATTTTAACAGTCTTTTTATTCACATTTATTCATTCTTTCTGTATTTTTTAAAAAAAGAGCATTATCATGAATTTAATTTCTTATGACGTGTTTTTTTCCTATTTTTGAAGAACATAACTTCAAATAATATAATGAAATTCAGTAGATTCTTCTTATTGCTGATAGCCGTTTTTTTTAGCAATCAAATTCTGAGTATGAATCCTGGAAAAACAGATTCATTATATCAGGCTTTAAAAATAGCTAGAGAGGATACAAACAAAGTCAATATTCTTCTTGATATCGCACGACAGACTTTTGGCATAGATAATAAAACATCTTCTGAAAAGGCATATCAGGCTTATAAATTGTCTCGAAAACTGAATTTTTATACAGGCGAAGCAGCGGCATTAAATATTTTGGGTGTCTGCCAATATCTGACAGGAGATCTGGATAGTGCAGAAGTCTGCTACATTAATGCATTAACATTGGCCGAAAAGCACAATTTAAACAATATAAATATTAAAGCCACAGGGAATTTGGGACTGGTTTATACTAATAAAGGGGAATACGATAAAGCCATTGTTTATCTGAATAAGGCGCTGAAATTGAATGAAGCCAACAATGATTCCGCCAGCATTGCACGTAATTGTGCCGATATTGCCTCTATTTATACCTATACGAACAAATATGATCTGTCTGTGTCTTACAATGAAAGAGCATTAGAGATTTTCAGAGTGCTTGGTATGAGGCAGGGGGAGGCAAATGTACTTAACTCATTGGGTACAATGTATAACGATAGTAAGAATTATTCGAAGGCTATGTCGTATTTTAAGCAATCGGCCGAAATTAAGGATAGTATTGGCGATAGAAAAGGATTGGCAACGACTTTACATAATATTGGTTTGTTATATTCTAACATGAATAAAAATGATTCCTCATTAATTGTACTCGAAAAATCGTTATCCATTAATCATGAAATAGATAATAAAGATGGAATAGCCAATGATAACATCTGTATAGGTGCTTTGTATATGGACAAAAGAGACTATAAGAAAGCAATTGAATATTTATTGTCATCTTATAACTTGTCGCAAAAGCAAGGATTCATGATACTTAAAAAAACAGCTGTGATGGATTTATCTCAGTGTTATGATTCCCTGGGAGATTATAAAAATGCCTTGTTGTATTTCCGAAAATACAAGTATATCAGCGACTCCTTAAAAAGCGTCGATATTGAAAAGAAAATTTCCGAAGTAGAAGGATTGTATCAGAATGAGAAAAAGCAGAAAGAAATTGAAATTCTGGAAAAGGATAAAGCGTTGCAAAAGACAGAGGTCGAGCGACAAAAAGTTCAGAAGTATGCATTTATTGGTGGATTTGTGTTAATGCTAGTCATTGCTTTCTTGTCAGTTCTCAGCTATAGAAAAATCAAAGGCCAAAAACATATTATCGAAGAAAAAAATGAAGAGCTGAATCAGCAAA
>PHDH01000066.1 GCA_002840935.1 Bacteroidetes bacterium HGW-Bacteroidetes-21
TACTAAGAGATCTGAATGAGTATTGCAGATCTTTGACGACTGGAGGATTACTTTTTATGAGTGGCTTTATCGCAGAAGATAAAGAACTTGTTTTGGAAGAAGTTCGTCAGTCGGGCCTTAGTATTGTAGCCGAAATGCGTGAAAACGAGTGGATGGCAATTTGTTTAAGTAAATGAAGTAAAAATGAATGAAATTAAATTATTTCTGGTTCTCACTATACTTTTATTAGGGACAATATCAGGTGTGAATGCCCAGTTAAAATCGTTCCCGTCAGATCCTCAAAAGTTCGTGGAGGCATTACAAACACATTTGGAAGGAAAGAATAAAAAGGAAAACAAGGATTTTTTCGAATTACGATTCAATCCATATTGGGCAAGCCTTTCTGAAAGCGATAAAAATCAAATTATAGGAATTTCTAATGATATGTTGGCTAGGCGAGCTCTTCCCGACCCTCAGTTTTATACTTTTACCCGTGTAATTGTTTCTCTGTATAAAAAGTCAGGTTCTTCTTCAAATTATGCTACGTGGCTTAAATCATTAAAATACTTGCTCTCAAACAAAAAAATCACGCTAAAGGCGATTACTGATTTTATGGAAAATTCGTTAACACTGATCGATGACAACGCCCTGTATGAGTCGAGTACTACAAAATGGATTATATCCGGGGGTGATTACATTTTTCAGCATGATGGGAAAGATGTTTGGACCCTAATAAATAACACAAATCTGGTCTGTTATTCACGAAAAGACAGTTCTATTATTTACAATACTCAAGGTGTTTTTTATCCATTGACAAGAAAATTTAATGGGAGTGGCGGAAAAATTACATGGGAAAGAGCGGGTTTTGAGCCCGATCAGGTGTATGCTGTTTACAAAAACTATGAGTTAGATATTACCCGTTCAAACTATGATGTGGATTCGGCTGTTTTCGTGAATACAAGGTTTTTCAGCTATCCTTTGCTAGGGAAAATTAGCGAAAAAGTAATGGCTAACGTTGATACTACCAATGCTATATATCCCATGTTTACCTCTTATTCCAAAAGATATGAAATAAAAAATATTTTTCCCGGAGTTGATTATGATGGCGGGTTTATTATGAAAGGAGCTCGATTTCAGGGAGAAGGTACGGATGAAGATCCTGCCTATTTGAATTTTTATAGAAATGATACATTATTTTTAGTTGCTTCTGCAAAATCCTATTCATTTCGCGAGAAAATGGTCTCCAGTATGAATGCGATGGTAACTTTTAAATTAGATACAGATAGTATTTATCATCCGGGGCTATCTTTCAGATATCAGGTCGAAAAAAAGGAATTATGGCTAACCCGTACTAAAGATGGTATGGGAAGATGTCCTTATATTGATACTTATCATCAAATTGAATTGGACTTCGATTTACTTACATGGAAACTCGACGAGCCAAAAATTTATTTTAAGGCACTCCCAGGTTCCGATCAGAAAAAGGCAAATTTTGAATCGCGGGATTTTTTTAGTTTTAGTCGTTTCGAGGCTCTTCAGGGCATGGACCAACAAAATCCACTTCAGGTAGTGAAAAACTTTTCAAAAGCCAATGTGTCCAGAAAATTTAACGAAAAAGAATTTGCAAACTTTCTTAGGGCGTCAATTCCTCAAACTAAGCAATACCTTTTGACCCTTGCTTTTCAGCATTTTATTAAATATAATCCAGAAACCGGCGATGCTGAAATTCTGGATAAAACTTTCAATTACATAAGTTGTAGTTCAGGTAAACGCGATTTTGATGCAATTAATTTCGAATCTAATGTAGTAGGGGAAGATAATAATGCCGTTTGGAGCCTTTTGGATAATAATCTAAGATTGAAAGGGGTAAAGGAAATCAAACTTAGTGAAATTCATACTGTGACAATATTTCCTCAGGATCAAGAGATTACAGTTAAAAGGAATAGAAATTTTATTTTCCATGGAAGAATTCTTGCTGGATTGTTCCTCTTTAAAGGTTCAAATTTTTATTTTGATTACGATCGGTTTCAAATTAATCTCGTTGATGTTAGTGAAGTAAAAATGAGAGTTAAAACAGGCGAGATTGATGAAATGGGCTTGCCTGCAGAAGAGGACGTCAGAAATGTTATTACTAATTTAACAGGGGAGTTACTTATTGATGATCCGACAAATAAATCGGGAGAAAAACCCCTGCCTCAGTATCCAATACTAAATAGCAAGAAAGATTGTTTTGTCTATTATGATAACCCTTCTATACACAGTGGAATCTATAATAGAAACAGTTTTTATTTTCAAATATACCCATTCGTTAAAGACTCATTAGATAAGCTTACCAAACAAACACTAAAGTTTGGAGGCTATTTTGTGTCGGCTGCCATTTTCCCTCCATTTGAAGATACTCTTAGCGTTCAGAAAGATTATTCTCTTGGATTTAAGAGGTATACTCCTGAAAATGGTTTTCCAACCTATGGCGGGAAAGGGACTTATAAAAACGAAATCAGATTGAGTAACACTGGGTTAAGGGGCGACGGCACCTTAGATTTTTTGACTTGTCATTCTGAATCCAACGATTACTTGTTTTTTCCGGATTCTATGACAACTACGGCAAAGAAAATCGAAATCAAACCGCAAGATAAAGGAACAGAATATCCGCCTGTTGTATCTGAAAATGTTTATATTAAGTGGATTCCTTATAAGGATCGCATGCATTTGAAAAGCAAAAATAAACCTTTCGAAATGTTTAATAATCAGGCCAAATTTGATGGCATGTTGGTTATGGAGCCAACGGGATTAACCGGAGATGGGAAAATGGACTTTAATAATGCAGAATTATATTCTAATCAATTTACTTTTAAAACCAATGTAATTGATGCAGATACTTCGATGTTTAATCTGAAGGGTATAGACACTCAGGATTTTACATTCAAAACTTCAAATGTTAATTCTCATATTGATTTTACAAAACGCACTGGGGAATTTAAATCTAATGGAGCTGCTTCTTTTGTAGAGTTTCCACAAAATCAGTATATCTGTTTCATGGACCAGTTTACCTGGTTTATGGATAAAGAAGAAATAGAGATGAGCGCCAGTCGTAAAGCTATAGATACCCAACAACTTAATACGACAGAATTAAGTCCAACCGAATTGGAAGATGTTCAGTTGCAAGGTTCTCAGTTTATTTCAATACATCCTAATCAGGATTCCCTTACGTTTGTGGCTCCTTCGGCCAAATATAATATTCGTAAAAACATAATATCTGCCAACGAAGTGAAGTTTATTCGAGTTGCCGATGCTACTATTTATCCTTCCGATGGCAAGGTTGTTATTGAAAAGCGTGCAGTGATGCAAACACTCGAAAATTCGAAAATAATTGCAAATAACACAAACCGCTATCATACCATGTATGATGCTAATACAAACATATACGGACGTAAGAGCTATAATTCATCTGGGAAATATGATTATTTGGATGAAACAGCTAAGCCACAAACTATTTATTTTTCTGTGATAGCTGTTGATTCAACAACACAGACATATGCGACGGGAGAAATAGGAATTACTGAGGGCTTTACCTTAAGTCCGAATTTTGCCTATACTGGCAAAGTTTTACTTAATGCCAGCAGTGAGTTTCTTACATTTAAAGGGTCTACTAAGATATCTCATGAATGTGAAGCCATGGATAGATATTGGATTAATTTTGAAACGGCTATCAATCCCAAGGAAATTCTTATTCCCATTGGAGATGAAATTAATGAAATAAATAATGGAATAGCTCTTGCCGGATTCTATATCACGAACGATTCAACCCATATTTATCCAGCTTTTTTAGCCAAAAGAAAGAATTATAGCGATATTCCTATTGTTAAGTCTACTGGTTTTTTAACATATGATAAAGTTGATGGCAAGTATAAAATTGCCTCTAAAGATAAACTGGCCGAGTTTAACCTGCCTGGTAATTATGTGAGTTTGCACAAAACGGCTTGTAATATGTATGGTGAGGGGCAGATGAATCTTGGGGTAAACTTCGACCGAATAACGACTACTCAGGTGGGAAGTATGAATTACGATCTGATCTCCGGAAATCAGTACATTGAAATGTTATTGGGGCTAAGGTTTTTTATCGTAGATAAATGCATCGAAATCATGGCCAAGGATATTAATTCAATGCCCGGCCTTGAACCTGTGGATATTTCCCGTCCTGTTTTTGAAAAAGGCATGGCCGAAATTTTGGGACAAGATAAAGCCAATGAAGTGCTGGCAGAGTTTAGTCTTGGGCGAATGAAAAAAATGTCCAAGGATCTGGAACATACATTATTAATAAACGATCTGACTTTGAAGTGGAAGCAGGCAACAAAATCTTATATTTCCGAAGGGCAAATCGGTATTGGTATTATTGGAAAGGATTATGTAAACCGCCTCGTCTCAGGAACTGTTGAGATTGTTAAAAAAAGAAGTGGCGATAAGATTACAATTTACCTTGAACTGGATGAAGTAAACTGGTATTTTTTCTCATATACAAGAGGGGTTTTGCAAGCAGCTTCCAGCAATGAATCATTCATGGCAGCTATCAACGAGCTAAAACCAGAGCAAAGGAAGCTCTCACAAGAGAAAAACGAAAAACCATACTCGTTCTATCCCGTCTCGCAAACAATCAAGAATAAGTTTATTAAACATATTCAGTCTGTGAAAGCAGGGGAAGAAGTAATTGAGGAGCCAGATGACGTAGATGATAAAGGGAAAAAACCTAAAGAAGACGAACCCGAATAAAACAGGTTGGTATTTCTTCGTTTCAGAATATCATAAATAAAAAAAGCTGCCTCTTTTCTAGAGACAGCTTTTTGCCATAAAGGATTACTAGTTGGCTATAATAACTTTGTGTGATTTAATTATCTGATTGTTGACTTTTATCGTAAAAAAGTAAACTCCATTATTAAGTTCGGATACGGGTATCTGAACTAATCCTTCGTTTTTAATGGTTATTCTTTTAATATGGTTGCCCAATATATCATTGAGTTCAATTTCCGCATTTTTTCCTGCAATATTTGAAGCCATAATGCAAATGTTGTCTTTGGCAGGAACTGGAAAAGGTTTGGAGAAAAGATTTTCTGCCGTATTGTTCTCTATACCTGTAAGGTAAATATTGAATTTCGCAACGAAATGAGTAGAGTCGCCCGTTTCGTTATAGAAATAGTAACGGATAATTGATATCCCAGCAATTCCCTGAGGCATATACTCTGCACTAAATTCAGAGTTTGTTTCTCCAGCAGCCATAGTTGCCGCAAGGGGCGCTGTCATCGAGGTGTAGCAACTTCCTGCCCAGCAAAAAGCGTTAATTGTACCTGGAACTACATATTCATATGCTTTTTTACAATGAACAATCTGTTCGGAAGTTGAAATGTTTTTAACTTTCATATGAACAATAGGTAGGGCAGATGTGTCTCCATTAAAGAATACAGTGTCTCCCATAGGAAATAGCTGATTGTTCTCGTCGTAAAGTTCAAATACTTGAGCATTTAAACCTAGACAAAAACATGAAAATAATAATGGAAGTAAAATTTTTTTCATAAGTTTTTTTTGCAAATATAATAAAACATTTTAACTTTACACTGTCAAACTAAATCGATTTACCTATGAAAAAATTAAACTTGCTATTTGTTTTGAGTCTGGTGCTGGTTTTTGCAACCACATCAAAAATTCAGGCCCAATTGCCTGATATGAGCATAGCTCCCAATTTTACCGTTACTGCTTACCAGTCGGCTTTGTCGACCCAAGGTTTGCATAATAATGGAACTTATACATTGTATGAGTATTTAGATCAGGGGAAAGCTGTAATGGTTGATGTGTCTGCCACTTGGTGTGGTCCTTGCTGGAGTTATCATCAAACGGGGACACTTGATGGTCTTTATTCGGCTCATGGGCCAACTGGTTTTCCCGGGGTTAGTGCATCCACAACTAATAATGTTATGGTAATCTGGGTCGAAGGCGACGGAACTACTGCTGATGCTACCATGTTAGATGGTGCTGGAACAATTGGTAATTGGATAAACCCTACCGGATCAGCTGAAATTCAATTTCCGATGGCAAATCCTGCATCAACACTAGCAAATCAGATTAATAATGACTTGGGAATTGCTTATTTTCCCACCGTTTACAGAATTTGTCCTAACAGAACTGTAAAATTAATGTCGACTTCATCATCTGCTACAACTTTATATACCCAGTGCACACAATGCCCTGCACCTGCGAGTCAAACATTTGATCCTGCTTTACTTAGATATACAGGTCTTACTTCAACTACTGGTCCGGTTTGTATGAAAGTCAGACTTCAGAATAATGGAACTCAACCTCTCACATCTTGTACAATACAGGCAAAAGCCGGAAGTACAGTCATTAATGAAGTGAATTGGACTGGAAATCTTGCTACTTATGCAGAGGCAGAAGTTGATTTAGGTGTTCATACTATTACTGCTACTTCAACATTAACATTTGTAATTGTAGACGCTACAGATCCAAATTTAACAAATAATACTATTACAAAATCTGTTTCTTATTCAAGTTCAACTTTAACAGGAACAAGTACAGCTTGTGTAATTAATGTAACTACCGATCGTTATTCGAGTGAAACTTCTTGGGTATTAACCGACCTTACAGGTTGTAATGCGGTTGCAACAAGTCCTGTTTATACTAGTGCTGCTTCTAATGGCGCATATCCGCAGGCTCCAGTTAATGTAACTTTGGTAAATGGTCATAAGTATTTATTCGAAATGTTCGATTCTTATGGTGATGGTATGTGTTGTGATTATGGAAGTGGTACTTATAATATCACCTCTGGCGGAACAGTTATTTTTACCAATTCTAATTTCACCACCGATTACGATGCGAAATTTTTTAGCATAGGAACCGTTGGTGCAAATATTAATTTATTAGAAAGCAACATTTCTGTATTCCCAAATCCTGCTCAAAATATGTTGAATATTCAGAATGCCGAAAATGCAACAATTACCCTATTCAATGCATTAGGCCAGGAAGTATATTCGATTGAAAGAGCATCTGCTAGCGAAATAATTGACATATCGTCTTTTCCACAGGGTTCTTATGTTGTAAGAGCTGTAAGAGATAATGAGATTACAAATACCAAGGTAATTTTTACTAAATAGTTTAACTTTTTCCAAGGAATCAGTAATTTGGTGTTTTATTTGCATCGGATTACTGATTCTTTTTAATATGAAAAATATGAGAGTATTATTTGTTTTATTTCTGTTGATAAACACTGTTGTGTTTGCTCAGGAAGGTAAAGTGCCTTCTGTAAATATTAAAACAATAAATGGTCAGCAGTTTAATACTGATTCTATTGTGAATCAGGGCAAGCCCATTGTAATTAGTTTTTGGGCTACCTGGTGTAAGCCTTGTATCATGGAACTTACTGCTATTGCAGAGAATTATGAAGATTGGCAGAAGGAGAGTGGCCCCTTTTATTAATAGCAAAGGGTGGGAGTATATTATTTTACTCGATCCTAATGGCGATTTTAAAAGAGCTATGAATGTAATTAATGTGCCCCATACTTTTTTGATAGATGCTTCAGGAAAGATCATCGATCAGCATACATCCTATGCTCAGGGAGATGAAGAAGAACTTTACGAAAAAATAAAAGCCTGTATAAAAACAGAATAAATAATGATGAGACATCCACTTTTAGCAGCCGGATTATTGCTGCTTTCTGGTCTGGGTCTAAAAGGACAAGACATATCCGGTGAAGGACAATTGCATGGGAATTTTCAGATTGATATGCAAAGTTATACTGAGGACAGTTCTATTGGAGCTACAAAAGTTCCCGAATATGTATTAATGAATGCTTACGGGAATTTTGTATATACAAAAGGAGGTTTTACCGCTGGCGTAAGGTACGAAGCATACCTTAATACCATGTTAGGCTACGATGCAAAATATAATGGTCAAGGTATACCTCATAAATTTGCCAGTTATAAAACCGACGAATATGAGATTACTGCCGGTAGTTTTTATGAGCAATTTGGATCTGGGCTGGTTTTAAGATCATACGAAGAAAAAACATTAGGAATCGATAACGCATTTAATGGATTCCGCATTAAAGGGAGTCCCTACAAAGGGATTAACCTGACGGGTTTGGTGGGTAAACAACGTTATTTTTTTGATCTGGGACAAGGTATTGTTAGAGGTGTTGATGGAGAAATAAATTTTAATGAAACTTTCACAAAGTTATCTGCAAAAAAGACGATGATTACTATAGGTGGGAGTTTTGTGAGTAAATTTCAGGCAGATAAAGATCCTGTGTATAATCTTCCTGAAAATGTTGGAGCTGCTGCTGGTCGGATGAATATACAAAATGGTCCCTTTGCTTTCATGAGCGAATATGCATATAAAATTAACGACCCTTCATCCGACAATAATTATATTTATAAAGACGGACAAGCCATGCTTGTAAATACATCCTACTCAAAAAAAGGACTTGGTATTTTGCTTGCTGCCAAATGGCTCGATAATATGAGTTATCGTTCCGACAGGAATGCTACCATTACAAATTTGCAAATTAATTATTTGCCAGCCATTAATAAACCTTATACATGGGCTATGTCTAATATGTATCCATTTGCAACGCAGGCAAATGGAGAGTTTGGTTTACAAGGCGAAATCATGTATAAATTCAAGAAGGAATCTTTGCTAGGTGGTAAATACGGAACAAATGTAACCTTAGGATATTGCCGTGTTACTGATATTGAGAAGAAACAAATAAATGATACGATAGCTATATCGGAACCCGGAACTTTAGGCTATTCTTCAGATTTTGCAACTATGGGAAGCAATCGCTATTATGAAGAAATCAGTTTTGAAGTGAATAAAAAAATTAATTCGTCTTTAATCACCACTTTTTTGTATCAGAATATCTCCTATAATTATGATATTCTTAGAGGAATGACTGGCCATGGAATGGTATATGCACATGTGGCAGTAGCTGATGTGACTTGGAAGATGTCTAAAACTAAGGCATTGAGACTTGAGCAGGAATATTTAATATCTAAACAGGATCACGGAAATTGGGTGATGTACTTACTTGAATATTCTGTGGCTCCTAAATGGTTTATTACTATTTGGGATCAGTATAACCTGGGGAACGATCATTATGAGGCTAAGAATTACCTCACGGGTTCTGTTGCATTCATTCATAAAGGTAGTCGTTTTCAGGTGGGATATGGTCGTCAGCGAGAAGGTGTTATTTGTGTCGGCGGCGTATGCCGAAATGTGCCAGCATCCAATGGTTTCATTCTTTCTATTTCATCCACTTTTTAAACGAAACAGCTATGTTGAAATATGTTTCATTTGCTATCATTGTTCTGCTTTTTGCTTCGTGCGACAAAGTTCAGGAACCTTTTTTGGAAAACCATTCACAAAACATTGATACTGCTACCTATGTAAAGAAAGTCCTGATTGAGGATTTTACAGGCGCACGTTGTGGCAATTGCCCCCGATCGCACGAAAAAATTGAAGAACTGGGAGAATTATATGGTGATAAAGTTATTGCGATTGCTATTCATTCGGGCTATTTTGCCATTCCTACTGCCGATTATCCTGCCGATTACAGAACAACAGCAGGAAACGAGCTGACCACTTTTTTCGGCGTTACGGAGTATCCTAATGGCGTTATTAATAGAGTTCAGGATGCCGGACAGTATCTGCAGGCGTATACTGCCTGGGGGTCTACAGTTTCTGCAGAACTTGCGTTAGCTCCTGAACTGGGAATTAAAATTACGAATTCCTATAACAGTACAAATCGCACTGTGTCTATTAGTGCCGATGTAAAATTCCTGACTTCTATCGACGAGCAACTAAAAATATGTTTCTATATTACAGAAGATAGTATTGTCTCTCCTCAAACCGACTATAGTTTAACACCTAATAAAGTTGACAATTATGTTCATATGCATATGCTAAGAACAGCAGTCAACGGAACTTGGGGAGAAAGTCTGCCACTTGCCTCCTATGCCCTTGGGGAAACGGTGAATGTCAGTCGCTCTTATGTATTGAATCCGGTATGGAATGAGAATCATTGCCATGTTATTGTTTATTTGTATAAGGAATCTGATAATGTAATTCTCCAGGCCGAAGAAAAAAAGGTCAATTAGTGTGTCAGGTAAAAATATATCTGCTCGAGAAAATAAAATAACAGTGGCAAACTAACAATGCTCAGTATTGTAGTGACAAAAAGATTGGCCGCTGCCAGCTTATAATCGCCACCGTATCGTTGTGACATTACCACCACAATTGTCTGGCAGGGCATACCTACCTGCATAATCAGGACAAAAAAGGCTTCACGACTGAGTTCAATATTCAGCCATTTAAAAAGGAAATAATAGAATATTCCTAGAAAAGCCGGGATTAAAAAAAGTTTGTTAAAACTGATGATATAAACACTGATTGTTTTAAACATACTTTGCATCTTCATGCCTGCCAATAAGGCTCCAATGTAAACCATTGAAAGAGGACTGGTGCATTTACCTATCATCGAAAAGGCATCACCTAACTGAGTTGGGATTTTTAGTCCAGAAAGCATTACTGTCATTCCCAGTAAAAGAGCAATGGTGTTAATATTTAAAAGGCTTTTGTAACCGGTTTTCTTTTGTCCGTTACTTAAACGGTAAATGCCATAAGTGAATGTAACAGAATTGGATGCCAGTTGATAAATTGCGGCAAAGAATACCCCTTTGCCTCCCGGGAAAAGTGCGTCCAGTAATGGAAATCCCAGAAAGACAATGTTTCCGAACATTGTGTGAAGGGTATGGACCGTCGCCTGAGGCTTTTTCAATTTTTGTAAATACGACGACAAAGTTCCGGCAGAGAAAAGTACTAAGAGATTTACAAAAGTAAAGACAAAGATAATCAGGGCATTTTTAATTAAACTTTCCTCTTTTTCAATATGAATAAATGTGGTGAATATCAGAAAGGGTAGAGTGATGTCGATGATAAACCGGGCAAGAAAAGCCTTTGTGTCCTCAGTAAATAAACGGAAACGAGAAGCCACTGCTCCTACCATCATTAATATGCCAAAGATGACAAGTTGATTTATAATGATTTCTGTTTCCATAATCTGTTAACTCAAAGATAAGCAAATGTCCTTAAACTTTTGTATTTCAACAAGTGCCCTATTTATTTGACAAAGGTAATTCCAGTGTTTGTAGTGAAGAGTTTAATGGCAATGGCTAATAGGATAATACCGAATACTTTGCGCAAGATAAGTATGCCGCCTTTTCCAATCAACTTTTCGAAAAACCGTGTGGCTTTCATTACAAAATAGACCACAACCATATTCATAACCAATGCGATTAAAATGTTTGCCCAGAAGTACTCCGCTTTAAGCGAAAGTAATGATGTGATAGATCCAGCTCCAGCAATCAGAGGGAATGCTAAAGGAACAATGGAGGCTCCTGTGGGAGTGGCACTTCTGAATAATTCAATGCCCATAAGCATTTCACAGGCAATAAGAAATACAACAAAAGAACCGGCAATAGCAAACGAATGAATATCGATACCAAAAAGATGAAGAAGAGGTTCACCTGCAATAAAAAACAGAAGTAGAATGAGGAATGCTACCAGCGTTGCTTTCAAAGCATCAATTTTTCCATGCTTTTCTTTCAGGTCAATGATAATAGGTATGCTGCCTGTGATATCAATAACAGCAAAAAGTACCATAAATGCGGAGAGTATCTCTTTAATACTTAACATAGGTGATGTTTTAAAAAAAAAGCGGACTACATATGCAATCCGCTTCTTGAATTAACAATATTATTTTTATTGAACGATATTCATTTCGTCAATAAGATTTTTAGCACCAGCATATTTGTCAATAATGAAAAGTACGTATCGAATGTCTACGCTGATGGTTTTCTGGAGTTTATTTTCAAAAGCAATGTCGCCACTCATAGCTTCCCAGTTCCCATCAAAAGCAGCACCTACAAGTTCGCCGTTTCCGTTAATGACAGGACTTCCTGAGTTACCACCAGTAATGTCGTTGTTGGAAGTAAAGCAAATGCGGAGATCACCGTTTTTGTCGGCATATCTGCCATAATCTTTTGCTTTGTATAGTTGTTTAAGTTTAGCGGGAACTACAAATTCATCGTTTTTGGGATCTTCTTTTTCCATAATACCTTCAATGGTTGTGAAGAAATTATAATATACTGCATCGGCAGGTTTATAATCACCTACTTGTCCGTATGTAATTCGGGGAGTTGAATTGGCATCGGGGTAGAAAAGTTTCTCCGGTTGCATTTCCATCACACCTCTTACAAACAAACGGGTTGCCTTGTCGAATTCTGGGCTGGTAGTGCTTTGGAATTTATAATAAAGACTTAATGATTGTTGAGCCATTTCGAAGCCCATATCAGAAGATAATACTTTTGCAGAAGGTTTATCTAAGAATGCCATGAATCTTGCTTTGTCGGCGAAAATGGATTTTTTGAAGTATTCGTCGGTATACTTATTGAAATCACCTTTGAATTTTTTCTCTACCAAAGTTGCCATGAAGTCAGGATGGTGTTCTTTAGGAACATCTTTATAGTACATTTCTAACAAAGCAGCCATGATTTTTTTATCGGTAGCCGGGTTAAAATCCTTGTAGAATTTTTCAGCTTCTTTTTTCAGATCATCTGTCATTTGTTTAATGGCTTCTTTGTCGTTGGGGGAATTCTTAAGCAGTGAGTTTAGTTGATATGTTTGTAAAGGGAAAAGTGCTAAATCAGACCCCTGAAGTAATGCTTCAAGAATATAGGTTTGTGCAAGGGATTTGTCTTTATTCGCTTCGTAAGATTTGGAAATGTCACTTAGGGCATTGCCAAAAATTTCTTTGCGTTCGGGAGTCATGTTTGCCCAACTTGTATATTTTGCTTCGATTTGTTGCTTTTGACCAGGTACATCATTGCGTTTTAAACCACGACTTTGTCCAATAAAATACTTCCAGTAGTTGGCTGTTGAAGCATATTTGGAAGAATACATGATGCGAATTTCAGGACTAGAATCCATGTCTTCTTTCATCAACTGAAGTTTTTTGGTGCGAATTTTAACCGTTGCAGGATTGTTAACGTCAAGAGCAGCCTGCACGCCGTACGATGTTAAGTATCTGTTTGTTGTGCCGGGAAATCCCATAACCATTACAAAATCATCTTTTTCCAGTCCTTTGATCGAAACAGGAAGTGAATGCTTAGGAGAATATGGCACATTGTCTTTTGTAAACTCAGCAGGTGCATTTTCTTTTGAGGAATAAATACGAAGCATCGAGAAGTCGCCGGTATGTCTTGGCCACATCCAATTGTCGGTATCGCCACCAAATTTACCAACAGCCGAAGGAGGAGCTCCGACTAATCTGACATCTAAATATGTTTCATATACAAAAATGAAAAACTGATTTCCATTAAAGAGGGGTTTTACAGAAACATTGTAGTTGTTTCCTGTTTTTGCCCTTTTTTCTAATTCTTTTATCTTTTTTGAAATCATCGATTTTCTGTCACTTTCCTTAGTGGCGTCTGTAATGCCAAATAAAACACTGTCGGTTACATCTTCCATATAGACAAGAAAACTGGCGCAAATGCCTTCATTGGGTAATTCTTTATCTTTAGAATATGCCCAGAAACCATCGGTCAGATAATCATGATCTACGGAGCTGTGTGTCTGTATCATATCATAACTGCAATGATGATTGGTTAGTAATAGGCCTTCTTTTGAAATAACTTCGGCGGTACAAAAGAAACCAAGAGGGTAACTGGAATTACTTAATCCACAAACGGCATCTTTAAGACTTGATTTGTTGATACTGTAAATGTCTTCGGGTGTAAGTTTAAAGCCTTGCGCTTTAAGATCATTGTAGTTTTTGTTAATCAGGGATAATAACCACATGCCTTCGTCTGCACGTGTCATCTGAAATGACAAAATAATTGTCATAAATACAATAAGTAATCGATGCATCATATTATTTTTTTTTGTTGACATACAAAATAAGTGATTTGAATTTCCTTAAACAAGAAAAAATTTCTTTTTTTTGTGAATAAATTAAAAAAGATTTTGAAAAAAGATATTCGTAATATCAGCAACTCAGAAATGGAAGATTTTTTTGTTGAGGCAAAAGAACCTTTGTTTAGAAAAAAACAATTAAATAATTGGATTTGGAATAAAGGGGTTAGTTCTTTTGCCGCTATGGCGAATATGCCCAAAGGGTTGATTAATAGGCTCGAGGATGAATATGCTTTTTATCCTTCTGAAATTGTTAAAACCGAAGTCTCGGAAGATGCTACCATTAAAGCTTTAATAAAAATGCAAAAGGATACTTTTGTAGAAGGAGTTTTAATTCCCTCCGATGACAGAGTTACCGCTTGTATTTCAACGCAGGCTGGCTGTCCCCTCAAATGTAGCTTTTGTGCCACAGGAACCATGGGTTTTAAAAGAAATCTTACGAAAGCAGAAATTTTCGATCAGTTTTTTCTTTTAAATAAGCTTTCATTAGAAAAATTTGAGAAACCCCTGTCTAATCTTGTTCTTATGGGTATGGGAGAGCCTTTTCTAAATCTGGAAAATGTTGTTGATGCGTTGACAATTATATCCTCACCCGAAGGCTTGAATTTTTCAAGTACCCGAATTACTATCTCAACAATAGGGATACCTATGCTTATTGAAGAATATGCCGAAAAGAATTATCCATGGAATCTGGCTCTCTCACTTCATTCATCGATTTCAGAGGTGAGGAAAACAATTATTCCTGCATCGACAAAATACCCTTTAGATGAATTACAAGAGGCTTTAAAAAGATATTCGAGAATGAGGAAAAAGCCCATAACCGTTGAATTTTTATTATTAAGGAAAGTTAATACGTCGATGGCAGAAGCTGAGTCACTTGTGAAGTTTTGCAGCGTGTTTTCTTCTAAAATTAACCTTATTCAATACAACGAAGTGCCGGGACTTCCATTTCAAAAACCAACAACACAAGAGATGGCACAGTTTTTGGCATGGTTAAGAAAGAAAAATGTAATTGTTACAGTAAGAAGAAGTATGGGTTCTGATATTTCTGCTGCCTGTGGACAACTTGCTAACAATTCAAAGTTTGTAAATAATTCATGATTGCATGATTATTTGACTTAAAATTTATATTTTCGTGGCAAATAAAAATTAATTTTATGATAAGGTACATTTTATTACTGTCTGTTTTTCTGAGTATTGCATGTTTTAATGCAAGTTCACAAACAGTTGAGCCGGATTGGGGGCCTACCCGTGATTTGGAAAAAGGAACCTATTTTCAGAAAATAGCCGGATTCGATAAAGATGGGTATTTACTTGTCCGTTCTAATAGCATTCTTAAAGTTACCAATGACAAAATTTATATTGAGTATTACTCATCAGTCACCAATGATATGGAATCGATAGGTGAGATTATACTTCCTTCTGTAAATGGCGTTCAGTCTGAATACGAAGATCTGTTTTATTTGGGAAGTAAGATTATTCTTTTTACATCCGTACCTCAGGGATCTTTAAGAGTTTTATATGTTCAGTATCTGAATAATGATGGAACCTTAAAAAATAAACCTCGTGAAATAGGCAGCATTCCTATTGCTAATATGCCTAATGATAAGTTTAGGTTTAAAACTATTTCTGATTCGCAAATCCTGGTTACTTATAATAACTCTTTTATGCAGTATAATGGGGAACCATTCAATTATAAGATTATTAATTCAAATTTGATTGATGATTTTTCAGAAACAATTGAGATTCCATTAAAAGAGCGTTCCTTTGAAATCGTTCAGCAAGAAGTTACAAAAACACATTCGATTATTCTATTAGCAAAAGCAGAAATTGTAAGCAAAAAGAAAACAGCTAGTACGCAATATGAATTCATCTTATTTGTATATAATTCTAAAAATAAAGAATTTAACCAGATACCTATTTCTGTAGATAAGTATATCCCCCTAAATATGATGTTTACTTTTAATAAAGAAGAAAATGTTGTTTTGGGAGGACTTTTTGCTAATAAGACAAGAAAAGTCGAGAACGAGTTTTTAGGTTGTTTCTATCAAGTTATTAACCCAAGAACTTTAAAGGTTATTTCAAATGATCCTAAAAAGAATATCAAAGTCTTTGATAAAAACTTTATTACATCTTTTGCGGCTAAAAGAAATGGACTGACACCAGATCAGTATTATAACTTACTAATGAAAGAGATAGTTATATTCGAGAATAATGGTATCGCTTTTATTGCAGAGCAATATTATACTGCTTCCAAAACAATGATAGACCCAGGATCAAAATCAGAAACCACAATTAAGTATTATTATTATAATGATCTTTTAGTGTTTGGGGTAAACAAAGAAGGTGTTCTTGATTGGTACAAATCAATTCCTAAGAATCAGGAGAGTTTGGATGATTTTGGTTATTGGCATTCCATTGTTTCCATTAGAAATGTTAATCAGGTAAAAATATTGTATAATGATTTATCTTCAAATTTAAAGAATACTGTGCCTGATAAAACAAAAGTTTTAAAGAACAATCCAAATACATTTACGGTTAAAGGGCAGGCAGTTATGATTTCGATTTTTGCTGATGGTAGTTTCGAAAAGTACCCATTATTCCCTGAAAAAGACTCTAAAGTTTGCATACTTCCTAAAGTTATTTTGCCTATGAGTAAAAGGATATTGGCGGGTTGCCAGGAAGGAAAAACTGTTAAATTTTGTACTTTCGCATTTGAATAATAGTCATTAAATGTTTTTAAAGGGTTGTCTGATTTTTGATTTCAGACAACCTTTTTTTATAACTACTTTTTTCGTAAGACATAGGCCGTGAATTTGTATGGCCGAAACTATGACTTTTTGTTTTGTCTTATTTGTTTACTTGATTTTTATACCTACTACAAGTACATCATCTATCTGAGGGTAGTTTTTTTTCCAATCATCAAATCCTTTTTCGATAAAGACTTTTTGCTCTGATATTGGATATTCACTCGCATCAGTTAGAAGCTTTTTAAACCCCGAAATTTTAAGTTTTTTACCTTGTGGCCCTCCAAATTGATCTGCTAATCCGTCGGAGAATAAGTAAAGTGAGTCGCCGGATTGTAATTGTAAACAATGTTGTTCGAAAACTTTCTTTTGGAGCTCTATTCCTCCTATAGAGAATTTACTTCCTTTTACATAGGTAAGTTGCCCTTGTGATAAAATAATGAAAGGTCGCATTGCTGAGGCAATTCTAACACAATTTGTTTTAGTGTTGAGTTCGCATACAGTAATATCCAGCCCGTCGCGGGGTTTTTCACTGTCTTCATCTCCTGAATTGAAAATTTGCTTGATTTCTGCATCCAATTCATATAAAACCATTTCGGGAGTATCTACAGATTTTTTTGTGAGTATATCCTTGATGATTGTTGAGCAAATAAGCGACATAAAGGCTCCTGGAACACCATGTCCGGTTGCGTCGGCCGTAATTAGAATTATAAGATCGCCCGCTTGGTGAACTATGTAAAAGTCGCCGCTTACAATATCTCTGGGGCGGTAAAAAACAAATGAATCAGGTAGCACCCTTTTAAAAAGGTGAGCACTGGGTAAGATGGCTTCTTGTATCCTTTTTGCATAGTTAATACTGTCTGTAATATCTTTGTTTTTAAGCTCAATGACTTCTTTCTGTTTTATTACTTCCAATGTTCTCTCATCCAGTGTTTTCTTTAAGTATTCTTCCAGTTTTTTGTGGTTTCTTTCTCTAATTTTAATAATGATGTAAAAGGCATACAATAAAAAGGCAATACATAATGCGATAAACCACCACTGCTTCCATAGTGGAGCGCTGATCCTTATGCTTATACTCGTTTCGGATGAAGATGCAATTCCATTGCTATTGTAAGCTTTAACTCTGAAAACAAAGGTTCCGTCGTCTATACGTGGATAGAATGCAGACGATATTGAGCTGTGATCTGTCCATTCTTTATCAAATCCTTCTAAGATATAATTATATGTTACCAGCTCCGGTTCAGTCATGCTGATTCCCGTGAAATTAAAACGAATTTTATAGTTTCCATAGGGCAAATCAATGTTTTGAACATCAGAATAATCTTTATCGTTGACAGTAATGCTTTCTAGTATAATTCCGGGGGGTGATTTATTTACTCTGTTTTTTCTGAAATCATAACTTGCCATGCCATTACTTGTTCCCCACCATAGCCAACCGTTTTCGTCGACACAAACAGCATTCAGATTAAAATCCAGAAAAATGTCTTTGTTTTTTGCGTATTGTCTGATGGTATTCCCTTTAATACAAGTAAGTCCTTGTCTGTGGCCAATCCAAACCGCATTACTTTCGTCGGTAATAATGCTGTAACAATAATTTGAAACAAGACCATTGGAGTTGTTATAGTTTATTACAACCGAGTCGTCAATCATAAAAACGCCATGACCATATGTTGCTAGCCACATTTTTCCTGAAATATCCTGACAGATTGAATTTATCTTGATAAGCTCGTTATTATTCGTCACGCTTATTTTTTGCACCTGTTTCTGGCTATATTTTGAGAGAAAATTTGTCGGTGTTGCAATCCAAATATTGCCTTGAATATCGGCATAAAGGTGGTTAATAAAATTGTGGGGTAATCCCTGCGCAGTGGATATATGTATAACAGATTTGTCTATTGTATTTATAATGTACATTCCATTGACTGAGCCGGCATAAATATATTCACCAAAACCGGTAACACAATTAATATTTCCGGGTTGAATGGGGGTTTCGAAAATAAATTGACTTAGTCCTTTTTTCCCTTTTTGACTGTAATATAATCCGGCATTCTGGAACCCTATCCAAAGTGTTTGGTCTGTTGTTTCGTATATAGCGCTGATTTTATCGTTGATGGGTAATTCGTATGGAATAGGTTTTGATTCCGCATTTTTAAGTAACATAAGTACATTATTGATTGCGAAAAGTATACCATTATTTGAGTGTTGGCAAGCGGTTACGTTATTTTCCAGATTTCGGGGTCCTTGATAATAAAAACTAAAATAATCGTCCGAAAATCTAGCCAGCCCGTTACCATATGTCCCAATCCATAAATTATTTTCTTTATCCGAAAATAGAACTTTAATAAAATCTGATGGTAGTCCATTGGATAAGTTATAATGCTCTACACTAAGTTCTTTATCTGGATCTCTGAATAAAAAGAGCCCTTCGCCAGAGGTCCCCACCCATAGGCTTTTAGCATTGTCCTGAAGTATTGCAGTTACAGGTTTATTAATGTATTTATTGATGGGGGCTGGATTCAGTACTCTGATTACAGTTTCTTTTTCGGAACTTGTAGAAGTGTTTTTAATAAGTAACACACCTTGGTCGTCGGTGCCAGCCCACCAAATATTGGGGACAGACGATTTGAAAAGGCAATTGATCCTTGTTACTGGAGATTCGTCGATTGGTGTTAATGTTTTAGACGCAATAGAAAAAAGGAATAGTCCTTCGTCGCTTCCAATTAAAAACGATTCTTTATTGATGGGTGCTGACGACAAAATGATAATATTTTGAAGAGGCTGGCTTACATTTTCAATCAAATTACCCTCTTTGTCAAAGATCATTGCATTTCCATTTTGTGAAAAACAAATTACATTGTTTCCCTGACGAAAAATACCTGTAATGGTTCCATTCATTGCATTTTTAATGAATGTTTTCCCCTTGTTGTTTTCAACTATTGCCAGCGCCCCGTCGTTATACCCGAACCAGTTTATTTCTTTGCTATAATACATGCCGGAACTGATAAAGTTATCTCCTTCCTCCTTTCTTATATTCAGTGTTTTGAAGCTAAGACCATCGAAACGGTAGAGTCCTTCTCCTGTGCCGAGCCAAAGAAACCCGGTTTGATCCTGATGTATTGAGTAGATGTATGGGTATAGTCCGTCTTTTTCTGTAGTATAACTTTTAAATCTAAAAACCTGTGCTTGCGACAGGGAGCTAATAAACAGAAAAACGATAAAAAGGATTAATCTCATTATTTTTTGGGAGTGACGTTAATTTTATAGTTGTATTTTGGAATACCCCCAATAGGAATAACATAAAAAGGTAACAGTTCGTCGTATTGGTTTCTTACATATATTACCACATTATTGTTTTTTGCCGGAGCACTTTTGTTTTTGATGAATTGAATATCTAATGAAGTGTTTTTTTCGGATTCGACAATTTTATGATCTTTACTAACCCATTCATTATCTTTTGAAATAAGTGATTTTTCTCCGTTTTTGGCAACAGAAACAATGCGTATCATACCATCATTGTCCCAGTCGAAGTTCGAAATTTTTACTGAAATAACTTTATCGTCGACATAAGGATAAATATGTGACACTTTAGAAGGGTCGTCCCACATTCTGAAGGTATACTCGTAAGTAAAAGCATTTCCCCCTTCGACGGGTATGTTGGCATCCTGTTTAGTGCTAAGAAAAAGTTTATAGAGATTACCGTCATCTCCCGAACTGCCTTCAATAATGAATTTGAAAAGGTATCCGCCATATTCTGGTTTTAGTTCGCCTTCGGTGGGATTGAAGGGGCCAAATGTATACCATTGTTTATCATACTTAGTTTCGTTATAAAAAACCTTTGAGGCTAGTAAATTTCCACTTTTGTAATTCCCTTTGGGATCTGTCAATCTGGCGTCAACATTTGAAAAACTTTCTTTTCCACCATATACCGAGTAACGTGTTTTTGTATTGTACTCTCCTTTGGGCTCGTCAATGTCGCCGCTACATTCCGGATCATACACTCTGATAAAAACAGGATTTAACTGGGTTGTTGGGACTACAAAAAAGAAAATCTGACAGAAATCGTCATCTCCCCAGCTTTTATCACTTTGACCTCCAAAAGTAACTAGGTAGGGAATGTTCATTTCAACTGTAGGTACAGGTTGAGCAAATGATGCCGAAATAGCTGCAATGAGGCTGAAAATTAATATGGTAAAAGTTCTCATTTGCTCGATTTTGGTTGTTTAAAATGAATATTTATTTTAGTCATTATGAGCAAATGTACAAAATAATGAAACAGGTGCCAACTGTCAAAGTTAAAAACAAAATACTATCAAATAAATATAAGCAATAATTCAATTGGGGGTAATAACATGAAAGCAGAGTCCTTCAGTAAATTGTAAAAAAAAAAGGCTGCCTAAGCAGCCTTTTTAAAGATGTTATACAGTATGTATTATTCAACAACTAGTTTAGTTGAATAAATATTCTTGCCATATTTTACATTAACAAGATAGAGACCAGCTGAAAGTTCGTTCAGATTCAGGTTAATGAGGTTATTTCCTGCATTCAGGTTGTAGTTGTTTTCTGATTGTTCGCCCAGAATGTTCGTGATAATAACGGTTGCTACCTGTGCTTTTTCAGAAATAATGCTAAGGTTAGCATTTTTACTGGCAGGATTGGGGTAGAGGTTAATGTTACCATCAATAAACTGAGTTTCAACTGAAGTAATGCCAATGTCTTCTTTAGGTATTTTGATATATACAATTGCATTCTCGGTAGGAGAGTCAACTTCAGTAGTAGAACCAGAAATATGAAGTCCAGGTTCATCATCTCTTTGGATAAACAGATGAACGCTATTGTCAACCTGTTTTGCCATGGTGGGATATATACATTCCATGCCTTCATATAATGGGTTGGCAACAGGGTCAGTTAAATTATAAAAATCACTCCATACACCGTCTTTATAGTGTCTTAAAAATACATTTCTAAAAAATTGTGTGTAGGAAATAGATCCTCCGTATTGAGTCTCATTAATCGAAGAATAAGTGATAAATATTCTCTCATTTTCATCGAGGGTAATCTGTGGCATAGAAGTAGCTCCAGTTCTATAATTTGGAAGTTCTGCAATGTCAGCAAAATTGTCCATAATAACACCACTTTCATCAATGTCAAGAATCCAGCCGACAAATTTATCTGCATTGGTTGAGTCAGAAGGATCAATATCTGGTTGTGTATAGGTAGGCATTGTTTCGTTCCAATAAATTAAGCCTTCAGCAAGTGGGAAGAAAGAGTATTGGTCTGTAGTAGGGTCTTCAACAAGAATTCTTGTAACTCCAAATAATACATGCGCATTGCCACTATTATCTAGATCTACTGCTGTTCCGCCGTCACAAACATAAGTTGTATCCATTGGGATGTCAGTGTCCCATACAAAGTCTGCAGGATGATCATAGATTTTTGTTTCAGTCCATGTAGTACCGTTGTCAGTAGATTTGAAAAGCAATAAGTCCATCCATTTGTCGCCAATAACGAAAGCCAGAGTTCCGTTTTTTGGTTCGGCCCATGCATAGATGTCGCCAGAAAGTTTAACAACACCTAAAGCTGCTGTGTCAAGTCCCGGAATAATTTGGCTGTCCCAAGTTTCTCCACCGTCAGTAGACCTTAAATATACGACAGCTTGAACAAGACCTCCATAGGAAGTGGTATTTGTATGTGCTAAAACGTGGATATTATTTCCTTCAACACACACTCTGGGCCAGTAGATTGCACATGAAAAAGGAATAGTATCCATAGTCCAAGTCCCGGTTCCTTTTGTTTCACGATGAATAAATGTTAAACCGGCTGCAGATCCATGTGCAACAATAATTTCGCCATTGCCAAGAGCAGCATAAGAAGGCCAACCAGTTTTATAATCTTCAATCCGGGCAGTAGGCATTGCACCCCAAGCGGTACCGTCAAAATAGTTATATCCTGTACCACGATCTGCAAAAGCTGTTGCATCCATTCCTCTTGTCCAAGTTGCTCCAATTGTGCCATCGGGATAAAGTCTAATTCTTGAGTCAGTGGATGAATTTGTTTGTAAATCATAAAATGTTACACCGATTTGATCTTCTGTGATGGCTTTTGAGTAGGGTGCGATAGCATTAGATGAAACCGCGTTGTTAATCGTGTTGTTTTTGACTACGATTGATTGCTTATAAAGAGCCGGATTCATCTTAACTCTTTTAGCTTTTATTTGAGAATAGCCACTTAAACATATTCCCAGCATTAAAGTAAATAGTAGAATTTTTTTCATTGCGTTGTTTTTTAGTTAAAGATTAGGTTGATGAAGCAAAAATAATAATTAATTCAAATAAAATTTAAAAATGTTCAAAAAAGTTTCAGATAAGATTCAAACATCAATCATTTGTATCTTGTATAATAAAAAAAACTCCATGAAATATTCATGGAGTTTTTACTAGAAAGAGTATTTAAACTATTTGATAATGTTTAGTTTTCCGGTAGTTGTCCCTTTTGCTGAAGACACAGTATATAAATACATGCCATTTTCAAGATTACGGGTGTCTATAGCCAGATTGTTTTCGCCAACAGTCATATTTTCAAAATTCTGTGAGAAAACAAGTTTTCCGGAGATATCGTGAATGTTAATTGCAACATCTTCGGAAGAAGTAAGGGTAATGTTAAAGTTAACATTTGTCTGGGCGGGATTTGGGAAACAGTTTACTGATACTGCATTGTTTATGTTTTCTTCGATTCCGGTAAGGCTACCCTTCGTGAAGAAT
>PHDH01000067.1 GCA_002840935.1 Bacteroidetes bacterium HGW-Bacteroidetes-21
AACAATGCGAATCAGAATGAAATCAATACAACAGTTGAGAATAACGCCAATAACTCGAATAATAACATAGACACTACCAACAACAATGCTAATCAAAACGATGTCAATACTACAGTAGAGAATAACACCAGCAACAACCATCAGACTGAGATAAAAACCTCTGTGACTGATTCATTAAACACACTCATTGAAAATAAAAAGACATTACTTGCCAACACGACAAATCCGGAAGAGAAGAAAAAGCTGGAAGACGAAATCAACAGTCTGGCTTATTTAGCCGAATATAAAAACAATAAAGCCAACAACACCGAAAATACCGATAACTCAAACACAAATAATGTAGTTGATACAGTAAAAAACACGTATGCAGACAATCAGATTTTCCCTGTAAATAATCAGAATAATAACACTGAGGATGCCGACAAATACAAACAAGAACTTTTAAATGCAAAATATTATGAGAATCTTGTTACTGAACAACAGAAACAATTAGAGATTCTGAATTCCATTTCATCCGACGATCCTGTCGTCATGAATTCGTTAGATGAGCAAAAAAACAAGATCAGCGACGAAATTAAGACAAACAAAAACTTATCTAATCAAAGTCGTGAAAAAGCAAGTCTTTATGCTGAAAATTTATCCGATAAAGAAAAGTCAGACACCGCCTCGACCATTAAAAATATCAACGAGAATTACAATTACGAATCGGCTGTAGTTATTAATTATAATGATGCCCAACAGGAAAAGCTGGATGAAATAAAGACAAAGAAAAATCAGCTCAAAGAAAGCGAAAATGTAATTGCAAATCGTCAGAAGTATTACGCTGAACTTATCAAACGTAGAAACGAATCAACAAATAATCAAGAAATTGCGAATTTAAACAAAGAGATTCAGAAAGAAACAACAGAAATTGCTGCATTAAATAATCAGTATAAAAACGATTTATCTGTAGTAAGTGATAATGAATATGCTTTCTACAAAGAGCAAACCGAATCAAAAAGAAATTTTAATAGCCAAGAGGCACAGGTAGCAGCAAGTCTTGAAAAAGAAGCCGAAGTTTTACACGAAAAATCTGCAAATCTACGTGAAAATGCTGCAATTTATACAGATGAGGTTTCAAAAACAGAGGAATACCGCAAATCCGAAGAACTTGAAAAACTAGCGATAAACAAGCAAAAATATGCATTTGAAATGTATATGAAATCTGCAAAGCAACAACCTCTGGCTACAAATGATGTCACAAACAATACTGAGAACACTACGCAAGGCTCTGTTAAAACTACTCTGGGCAATGAGGAAGCCGAACAACTCAAAATCTACAGAAAAGAATCACAAAAAGCCGACAATATTATTTCTCTCTCTGAGAAAAAACTAGCAGACATAAATGCCCGCAAAGAAAAGGCTGCCATGACCTATTCTCAGACTGAAAAAAATCAAATATTAAAAGGTATAGATAAGGAAGAAGCTCAAGCTAAGAAAGATTTGATTACTGGTATGCAAAAAATGGCTTTAGCGGATAGTAATAAATATTTGGCATATAGCACTCAAACGCAGGTTTTAATCGCGAATAACAATGACCCATCGAATAAAGCTATTGCCAATCAATACATTAAAGAATCAGAGTTCTTTTATAACGAAGCAAACAAAATTAAAAAGGAAGCCCAATCAGAGCGTAATACCGATAATAAAATAAGCATGTACAAGAAGGCTTTAGACATGGAGAAAAAAGCCCTAACAAGTCAGGAACTTGCTGTAGATATACTAACAGAACCCGATCCAGTTTTATTTGTTTCGACAGGTAATCTAACACGTGTCGACATGCTCGAAGCCATTGATGTTCCGGTAGAAACAGACCAGATTGTAAAAATTCGCACCGACAGAATCATCAATAAAATCAATCCAACCGAAGAAGATCTCAAAAAGTTAGATGAAGCTTCAAAAAAGGCAACAATTTCCAATCAATTACTTGCTGATGCAGATCTTTACAAAAAACAAATCGACTCATTACAGGGAATTGTAAATAGTCCTGATGCTATTGCCAAAGACAAAAAAACGGCGCAAAAGAAAATAAACTCTATAGAGAAGAAATATCTTGCCAGCATATTTACTTCAGCCGAACTTACCGAACAAATGAACGACACACGGTTTTATATGTACAAAGATTATATAAAACCTACTCGTTTAAACAATAACTCAACAGAAGACCGTCAAGCGAAACAACTCGAACGAGATGCCAACAGTCAGTATTCCAAAGCCAAATCACTACGGGATCGCTCCTTTGCTACTGAAAATCCTGATAAAGCATATGGTTTCCTTAAAGAAGCAGCCCAATTTGAAAATCAAGCTATCGATGACATGGAAAGAGCTTTTGGAATTAACCTTAAGCTAACTCCATTGGAAGAGGAAATAAAAGAATATGCTGAAACCAAAAAACAAAGAATTGCTCCCGAATACGAAGCATATCTAGTAAAATCAAGAGTTGACATTACGCCTATTGAGACCGTAATAGATACATCTTTAACGGCAGATAACAACGGAGGTATTGATACGACATCGAACTCAAATGTCGTTAAAAACAACACTATAAATAATACCCAAGAGAATAATAATACAGAAAACAATCATACCAACGATATTAACAATAACGACATTACCCACCCCTTAGATACCACTCAAACGGCTAACAACAATATTGTCATAGAAAATAATAGCAATAATAATACTATTGCTAATCCTTCTGACACCACAACCACTGCAGATAATCATATTAAAAACAACAATATTACAAACTCTAACAACAACATAGAAAACACAAATCCTGTAGATACAACTCAAACAGCATTAAACAATAATACGACAGAGAATAATTCAACAATTAACACATCGGAAAACAACACCATTGAAAACACTACAGTCGATAATCAGGTAAAAAACACAAATAATACCAACGAAAATAACACAACAGATACAAATAACCAGCAATCTGATAACAACTCGATAAAATCAGTTACATCAAACAACAATAATTCTGACAATAAAATTTTCAGTATACTTCCCTACAATGTATACAGCAACAGCAATCCCATTCCCAGCAACCCAACACTTCCAGAGGGGTTAATATTTAAGGTGCAAATTGGTGCTTTTAGAAATCCTATTAATCCGTCGGCATTCGGAGGGCTCAACCCACTTTCTTCCGAAACTCTTGTCAACAGCGATTTAATCAGATATCTGGTGGGCATGTTTAAGACATCTGAAGCAGCACAGCTTGCCAGAGAGCAAGTTCGCAGATCAGGATTCAGGGATGCGTTTGTTGTCGCTTATATGAATGGAAAACGTATTACAATGAATGAGGCACGCAGGATTATCACTCAAGGGAACCCTGAAGATTATCAACAATTGGCCGAAAACGAATCCAATCAGATCACAACGCGTATCCAGACACAAAACACAAATAATCAAAATAATACCGAGATTTCTAACCAAACATCAGCAAATACAAATTACTCGTATACCAATATCACTTCCAATCAAGATTTACTGTTCACTGTTCAAATTGGAGTTTACAAATCACCCGTATCGCCGGCAGAGCTAAAAAATCTCAATCCAATTTATGAAGAGAAGACACAGGGATTTATTCGTTACACAACAGGCATATTCCAAAACGAACAATCGGCCCAAACCGAAAAGAACCGGATTGTACAAATGGGTATTAATGATGCATTTGTATCTGCTTACTATAAAGGACAAAAAATTACGATTAATGAAGCCCGCAAAATCCTTGCTGGAGGTCAAACAACAACTACACGTCAATCTACTACAGTGACCTATCCAGAGCAAGATATCACTCCCGAAAACACGAATACTGGAATAGAAAAATCTTCCATTATTTTTAAAGTTCAGGTTGGAGCATACAAAGAGCAAGTTCCAGTAGATATGGTGAACCGGTTTATTGCCGTTGCAAAAAACAACCCGTTATCGCAATTCAACGAAAACGGCACTACAGTATATACCATGGGTAGCCTAACCAGTTACGACGAAGCCGTTAAACTAAAGAATTACATTGTTGGCGAAGGACTTAAAGATTCTTTCATTATTGCATTTAGTGGCACAAATAAAATTCCCGTTCCTCAGGCATTGGAGATTCTTAATCAATAGGAAATATTTCTACCCCAATTGAGGCTTTAATAAGACAGGCATACTAGTATTCTTTGGGACAGGAAAAACAAGTCAATCGACCTAGTAAATAAAACAAGGATATGTACTAATAAACCTAAGAAACTGGAATTACTTTGCAATAATAAAATTAGTGCGACGATTTATCTGATGTTCCTCATCATTACATTCAACCCCATCGGCACATTTATTAAAAAGTATCGTCTCTCCTAAACCAACAGTTTCAATAATCCGCGATTTATCAATGCCATTTTTCAAAAGGAAATTCTTAACAGAATCTGCTCTACGCTGTGAAAGGGACATATTATATTCACTGCTTCCACGGGCATCTGTATGAGCTTCTAACCGAATCTTTAATTGAGGATTCTCTTTTAAAACTTTTAAATTATTTTCCATTACCTGCTGAGCCGAAATACTAATATTATTTTTATCGTAGCCGAAGAAAACGGGCTGTAGGTCGACATCAGTTAATGAAGCTTTAGTCGTGTTTTCATTATTATTACTATTATTCATAGCCACCTGTTTTTCTGAAAGCACGGTAATTTTTTTATCGATGCAAAAATCTGCTTCCTCAGCCAGGCTATCATTCCATGCTTTTACCTGCAAAGTTACTTTGTATTCACCAGGAGCAGCATATTTATGTTCAACCGACATTTTTTCACCTATATCCGACATATCCCCAAAGTTCCAGAAATAATGACGATCTGTACTTCCTCTGACTTTAAAAAGCAACGCATCGAAAGTTGCAGGTTCTCCTACACTAATCGAATCTCTGAAACTAAAATCGATATTTATCCAGTCAATTTTTTCTTTATCCAAACGGGCACAGTTAGTAAAATCCGGATCTGGATTCACCGGGATTACCATATAAACATCCATTTTCCCAAATCCTTGGGCTCTTGATGAAGACATATATGCGACTCCATCACTACCATTTCGCTTATAGAAAATGTCATCAGCGGGGCTATTCACCGGAAAGCCCATATTGATAGGTGCAGACCACTCTCCATCAACTAATTCACTTTTAAAAATATCATATTCCCCCATCCCCTGATGCCCATTGGAAGAAAAATATAATGTTTTCCCATCAGGAGTAATTTCGGGACTATCCTCATTGTTGTCAGTATTTATCTTTATTCCAAGATTCACGGCTGGAGACCATTTTCCGTTTTCCTGAAGCTTTGAAGTATAAATATCAATATTTTCCGTTTCGCCTTGAGGAAAAGCACTAAAATACATGGTTTTTCCGTCTGCTGTAACAGAAGCATGACGCTGATAATCACCAAAATTGATCGCCTTAGGTAATTTTTTCGGTTTTTGCCAAACCCCATCTTTAAATTGGGATGTCCAAAGTTTTTGCTTCTGGAAAATGATGAGTTTCGAATTATCCGGGTAAATTCCAACTACAGCTTTATGCCATGTTGTTTTTTTTCCGAATTTCATGAATTGCGAGTAAGTTTCGAAGGGAACGGGCGTTTTAAAAGTTCCCTTGCTTTCATGTAAGGACCCATCCGTTTTTTTTGTCAGATACATATATTCCCAAAACTGATCATAAATCATTTCTATGCTATCAGTTTTACTTGTTCTCCGTGAAGTAAAGAGTATAATTGTATCCTTATACATTGGAATAGCAGCATATTCAGAATAATGTGTATTAACTGTATTGCCCAGGTTTACTACTCTAAAACGCATATTCCTCTTTTGATTTTCTTCCTCCTTCTTGGCATATTTACATTTCTCAATATACTCACTCACAGAAACTTTAATTTGTCCTTCTTTCAATGGAATTTTATCGTAGTCTTCATAGGTTTTTATTGCTTCGTCGTACTTTTCTATATTCTGATATGCCTGAGCCAAATACAAATACACATTGAGGTCTGATGTAGTGCCAAGGTGTTGTATTGCCTTTTTTAGATAAGTCACAGATTTTGGCTTCTGATAAAGTTGCTTGAAATACAACATTCCCAAATCGTACAAATAGGTAAAATTGGTACTGTCAATATTTATGAGCTTAAGGTAATTTCTTTCCGCAAACTCATATTTCTCTTCATCAATCAAGTCAAGTGCTTCATTGTACAATTGAGTCTCAACTTCCTTCAAAGTTTTTTGAGAAAAAACATTTGAAACAAGCATACATAATATGAAAACAAACAATATACGCATAAGAATACTTTAATTAGCAGGGTAAAGATATTTTATCTTTTTAATTATTCAAAACTATAAGACACTAATATTCTATTAACAACATAAATACTAATGCGTTTAAAACTACTCGATAACCACAGTAACTACCAACACTTGTTTGTTTTCATCTGTCAACTTCAATAGATATATGCCTGAAGAAAGATGTGTTATTGGCAAAGTAAAACGTTGGTCTGTTTTAGTTATCGTAATTTCTATTTTATTTCCTATGGAGTTATATAGTTCTATATTAATAATGTTTTCTGATTCTATATTTAAAAAATCAGTCGCAGGAACAGGAAAAACTTTCGTTTGACGAAAGACTATTTCTGTTTGTTCATTATTTGTAAAAACCTGATTCCCCAACCCAAACATGTAGTAGTTATCATTATCTCCTGAATAAATAAGATTTACGGGCATCATTAAAGATTCGAACCCAGCTTTTTCGGGAGAGATAAAATACTTGCCAAAAGGAAGATTATCAAAAGAAAATTCACCCGTAGTATCAGTTAACGTTGCTTTAACAGGAATACCCTGTTCGTTATACAATAACACCGGAATATTTATAGCCTGTGACCCACTTATATTTAATGGTGTATTTGTCGCCCAATCAAGCATAAATATTTCATTTTCGTAACTGGCCATTTGGTCTAACATGACTTTTCCTCTAATATGTTGAGCTCCATTTAAAATACTATTAAAAGACTCCAGTTGAATATTACATGTTACGCCTGGACCATAAACTCCTACCGGATGAGCATTTTGCCAACGGATGGCATTTCCCGAATAAGTAGGAAGATAAAACGGAAAATAGACTTGTGAAAGATCAAAATAAGGAATGATATAAACATAATACATACTTGCATTCAGGTTTGTAAAACTATACAAACCATCTATTACCGGCGCAACAGCCATAAATTGGTTGGTTTCACTCTGATCATCTGCTAACAACGCAAAGCCATGCGGCAAACACGAGTAGTTTGTATATACATGCCCCGACAATCCATATTGTTGAGCAACAGCAGTAGTAATTAAAACAGAGTCACAAAAAGTAGATTGGCATCCATTGATAGTCGTAATTGTTAAACAAACATTGTAAGCCCCTTCCTCTTGATAAGCATGAACAGGTTCAATCTGACTGGACACCGAACCATCTCCAAAGTCCCAATGATAAGTCAGTACAGTACTTAATGAATCATTTAAGAATTTTACAGTACGACTCTCGGGATTCACATCAAAAACAAACTCAACATTACACGTATCTACCTGAGCAAAAATGTTCATTGCTCCGAATACTCCGAACATTATAGCAAGATATTTTCTCATTTGATATAGTATCTTATGCCCATTTTACATCCCCAGGAGGACGCTTTGAGCTGATATGGAAAATCGTCCCTAAATACAGAATTAAGATTCTGCCTTACAAATGGCTCAATATACAAGCCAAGACGTGCTGTTGGCTTATAATTAAGTTCCATGGCTCCTCCAGCTGAGAAAAGCCACTTACGATGAATCTCGTTGGTAACAGAATAACTTCCGAAGGAAGAATAGGGATTGGTAATTTCACCTGTTGAATAAACTAATAAACCCGGAATAAACATCAATTTGAGTTTGCACTCAAATTTTCCTTTAACAAAAGAATATCCGGCAGATAATGGAAATTCAGCATACGAAATTTTCGAAATGGCAGTTTTTTCTTCGAATTCCTTTTTTGTCACAGGCTTAGCTACACTAAAGGTGTCTATTGAATGAACAAAAACAGAATCAACGATGGGCACATACACCGGGTTGCCATTAATGAGTGAATCCAGATTTAAAACCCAGGTAGTATCATAGTCATAAGTTCCACCTTCTTGAACCCAGGTTACTACAACAGTATCTGACTTATAAGTTAGCTGATTATAATCAGACATATAATTCTGCTGGCTGTAAGCAAGTCCACCCTGAAACATGAAATTATTTACTTCATAGTTTAACATAAGTCCGGCTGAACGACCTGGACATGCCTGTATATTAGGAAGACTCCCTTTAAACATAGCATTTTCATCATTCTTCAATTTCAGATCAAGAGATGAAGCCATTGACATTTGGACAAAGAAATCAGCCGACCAACTGAATCTTTCAAATCGTATAGGTTTTCCCGTCCAGTCGTTGATGGAACTATCTCCAAACATATTTACTTCTAAACTTTCAGTGTTAAGAAAATCTGTTGAAATCAGCGGCATCTGATTCAAACCTTCTTCTACAAAAGGTTCAAGAGTTATGGGTTGGCTTAAATCATTATCGGCAATAACCATATTCGTAGTTATAACTGACTTCGAATTATCATTCGTTTGCCCTACATTATAATTTGATTCGGGTAATTCAGCGGGCATTGTTTCGGTATTCATTCCTAAGACATTCTGATTTTTAATAATTGTGATATTATTAAAATCAGCAAGCTGGTCTGAAATCTTTACTTCGGTGGGATAAGCGGCAATCATTAGTGCTGCACCTGTCAAGATGCCCGCCAAATAATACATGTTAAATTTAAGGGCATTGAACTTAATAAAATCACTTAGCCAGAGTCGAAGATGTATTTGTCTCCATACCGAAGCAGATGGTTGAGACGAAGCGCCTGAAATGGTTGTAATAATCTCAGACCACCACAATCGATTCTTGATTCTACCCCATGTACCTGAAGACGGAGCTATCCGTTGACTATCAAGTCCCTCTCTAAATATATCTTCCAGTTCTCTACTCATTATGAGTTATAGTAATATCCTTTAATTTCAATTCAAGCAGTTTTTTTTGAAGAATTTTTCTTGCCCGCGAATACTGAGATTTTGATGTAGTGACATCTATTCCCATCATTTGCCCTATCTCTTTATGAGGATAACCCTCGATTGCAAAAAGGTTAAACACCATTCTATAGCCCGGCGGCAAACTCTGAACAACCTTTAGTAATTCTTCGTAAGTATATTCAAAATCTTCTGGCGTGCATTCGGTATCATTTTCAGCAAGGGCTTCAACCGGAATCTGATTATACCTTTTCAGATTTTGCCGGTAATTAGTAATTGCTGTGTTCACCATTATCCTTTTCATCCATCCTTCAAAAGAACCTGCGCCCGAATACTGATCGATTCGTTTGAAAATCTTGACAAAGCCATCCTGCAATACGTCTTCTGCTTCCTGCCGGTCTTTTGCATATCTCAGGCAAATGCCAAGAAATTTAGCTGCATAAGACTGGTACAGCATTTTTTGTGCCCGACGATTGCTTTTCCTGCATCCATCAATAATTTCTTTCTCGTCTTTCATTTCAGGCATACCTAAGACTTAAGATATAAAAAAAAGGTTGCACAAACAGTTATATATTAAGACGTAAATATAGCAATAAAGTTGGCTGGACTCGACTATTTTTTTGCCAAGAGCCAAAATGCCATTTCAGGATGTGCCCTCCGATAGTCCGCCAGATGCTTTTCAGCTTCCTCACGAATAGCAGAGTATGCAACAGACACACGTAGTTTTCCATCGCTTTTTACAATCGATGTACTGAATCCTTTTTGGGTTATTTCTTTTACAAAACTCTCAACACGCCACATTTCGACAAAACTACCGGCAATAAGATAAAATCCTGCAGCATTTTGCTCGTCTAATTGTTTTTTGGCAGTTTCAGTTACTGGAACCGTCTCTATCTTTTTACTTTCAACAACAACTGTATCCTTTGAAGCCTTATCCAACTTTTTTTCTGTGGTTTCGACAAACAATAAAGCATTCTTTTTATCGGTCATTTCATCTATCACCTGAGACAAACTGTCCTTATTGTCGTCAGAATACAATTCATGATGAACAGGAATTTCGAAAGTCGCTTTTTGCTGATGAACCAACGATTGTCTGGAAATTTTAACAGGCAATAATGTTAGTGCAAGTAATAATGCCACTCCGGCCATGGTTTGAAAAGCACCAGGGGTCCGCGACATTAATTCTTTTACCTGCCTGAGACTTTCGGCTGATTTCAAAGGACTTAGAGCAACAGGAACAAGACCATAAGCGAAAACCGGCATAATGCCATCCCTAACAGGCTTAAAGAACAAAGGCTGTCCCTTTTGAAGATAAAATGAGCCTATTCCGTTCAACTCAATAACCTTATTGACATTCAGTTGGACTTCCAATTGCTCCGTCATTTGTTTGACAAGACTCCTTGCATCACTATAACTAAGCGACTCAATGACAGAAACATGATGTATTAAAAGGCCATCATTAGCAACAATACTTCTGTTAAATGAAATCTGTCGGGAGGGCGGAAAAAACTTTTCGTACTGATCTGAAAAATAGGCTGGTCTGTTTTGCGCGATGAACGCTCCAAAGCCGGGTATTATGACACAATCGTGCATCAGTAATAACTGAAAGCAATACGAAGAAATATCAGATACAGCTTTATTCATTCTACAAAATTAGTCTTTGTAGTCCGGTATCTTCTATCAGGTTATTAACAAATTTTCAACAGCCGCTCTGTTAATAGCCTGATCTTATTATAATTAATTCGATTTCGACAAGCGAATTACATATTGTTTAGTATTAAAAACAGTTTTCTAGCAGAGGTTTTTCATATTAATTGCCAAAATATATTTACTTTAGCTACAAATTAGCTTATGTTAAAATCCCTTGCAATAATTCTTCTAGTTCTCGTTGTCTGCCAGGATGTGATTTCACAAAAAGTCACGCTACAGGAAAGGATTAAAGCAGAGCATATCTACAACTTTGGGATTTACACCAGTTGGAAAAAAGATAAAGGGGTAAACTCTCTTCAAACAGACAAGTTCTTAATTGGCGTTTGCAGCAAGGACTCCATGATGTATAGCTTATTAACCCGAATTTGTAAATTTCGTGTAATTAAGTGGAAGCGCATCGATGTCCAATATTTTTCTGATCCCTCTGCCATTCGATTTACTCATGTACTTTATGTCGCATCTAACATGAATTCAAATATTGAAACCATAGACTCTAAAATATCTGGTTCGCCCACCCTTCTAATTACTGATAGCTGTAACGACTATTCCAATACAATGATTAATTTTTTTCCGCCAAATTCACTGAAAAAAGTTGAAATCAACAAAGAAGCAATTGAAAACAGAGGAATGAAAGTAAGTCCGTTACTTTTTACGGTAGCTAAAAAGTATGAAGAGGACTGGGAAAAAATGTATATGGAATCCGACGAGCAATTAGCCATAGAGAAAGAATTGGTAACCCAACAACAACTCACGCTTGAAGCTCAGGGAGAAGAAATCAAAAAAAAGGCGCTGGAAGTAGCTACTTTATCAAATAACATTACTGCCAAAGAGAATGAATTAAAAGCCCAAACACAAAAACTTTTATACAGTCAGGCTGCACTTAAAGAAAAAATTGAACAAATTACTGCTAAAACAAGAATATTGGCCGAAAAAACCAGAATCATCCAAGGACAAGAGACTGAAATCACAGAAAAGAAAAAACAATTAGAAGAACAGGCGGACATTTATGCAAAACAGAAACAGGTTCTAAGCGATCAGAAGACTGCGATTGAAACTCAAGAATCCATGCTTGATAGTAAAAAAAAGGAACTCAGTAAGACATTGGCAGATTTGAAAAAGCAACAACTGGTTTTATATTTCCTTATTATCGTTGTCGTCCTCATAGGGTTATTGGCAGTCAATATTTACCGTGGATACCGGATGAAGAAGAAAATTAACTCGGCGTTAAAGAGAAAAAACGTTGAGATTTTTCAGCAGAAAGAAGAAATTGAGGCACAACGAGACGAAATTGAAGCCCAGCGGGATGAAATTACATCACAAAGAGATCTTGTTGTTAGTCAGAAAGGTCAGATTGAAGTTATATTATCCGAACTCACTGATAGCATACATTACTCCAAACATATACAATCTGCCATTCTTCCTTCTTCTGAAAAATTCAAACAGTTTCCTTTTGAACATTTCATTTTTTATAAACCTAAAGATATCATTTCAGGTGATTTTTACTGGTTCGAACAAATAGACAAAAAGCTGATTTTCTGCGTTGGAGATTGTACAGGTCATGGGGTACCTGGCGCTTTAATGTCGATGTTGGGAATTGCAGCACTCAACGACGCAGTAAAAAGTCATGGAATTACAACACCATCTGACATTCTTAATTATATCAGGTCTTATGTAATTAGTGCTCTACAACAAAAAGACAATAAATCAAATAGTCAAATGTCTGTCAAAGACGGAATGGATTTGGCATTATGCACTATTCAACTGGATACCTTGGAACTTCAATACTCGGGTGCGAACAATCCACTGTACATTATTAAAAATGCGGCTATTAGCCACTGGCCCTTAGCTGTAAGCATGAATACCCCAGCTAACGGCCAAGAGCAAACGGCCAATGGCCAATTAGTTGAGGTGAAGGGGGATTTATCCACCGAAAGTTCTACGCTAGTAGAACTGAAGGGGGACAAGATGCCCATCGCCATTCACGAACGCATGGATTCATTTACGACACATGCCATTCAACTGGAAAAAGGAGACGGCATTTATCTTTTCAGTGACGGCTATGCCGATCAGTTTGGTGGTCCCAAAGGGAAAAAGTTTAAATATAAAACACTAAAAGAAGTACTCATCTCTAAGAATACCGAACCCGTTAAAACACAAAAAGAAGTATTAGAAACATTATTCAATCAATGGAGAGGAAAGCTGGAACAAGTTGATGACGTTACAATCATGGGAGTCAGAATATGAACCGGATTTGCCTCATTTTTCTTTTCACAGCATTCTTTTACTCTGTTTCGGCACAATGGAAACCGGATACCATTGTTCTTAAAAAGCCCTATCAACAGATTAATTTATCCAAAGCAGAAATAAATTATCTAACTCCCATATATAACATCAACAAATTCAACATTCAACATGGACTACCTAACTCTTATATCACAAGTGTCGTAACCGATCGCAAAGGATATTTATGGTTTGGAAGCAGTGGTGGCGGATGTGGAAGGTTCAACGGAAGTCAATTCGAAATATTTACCATGTCAGACGGTTTGCCTTCGAATTACATTCAGAAAATTTTTGAAGACCGAAGAGGAAGGATTTGGGCTGCGACTTACGGAAATGGAATTGCCAAATTCGAAAATAATAAATGGGAGGCATATACCGACAGTTGTGGTTTTCCCGGGAAGTATGTTTGGGATATCGCCGAAGATAAACAAGGTAATCTCTGGTTTGCCATCGAGAGAAAAGGAGCCTGTATTTATAATGGTAAAACATTTAAACTATTTACTAAAGAAGACGGGCTATGCTCTCCCAACATCCGCTGTGTATATTGCGATACAGAAGGAAACATTTGGTTTGGAAGTGATGGTCGTGGAGTTACTGTTTTAACCGGAAATACATTTAAAAGTTATACTACTGAAAACGGGTTGCCTGACAATCGGGTTGTTTCGGTATGTGAATGGAAAAATGCCATTTGGCTTGGAACTTATGGGGGTGGAATTTGTCGTTTTAACAATAATACATTTACAATTTTCGACGAAAGAAATGGTCTTGCCAATAACCTTATTAGCAGTTTTACTCCTGGAAAAACGGGCAAATTACTAATTGCTACCTCCGGAGGAGGAATTTCCGTTTTTAATGGCAATCATTTTAAAAATTATTCAACTTTAAATGGTTTATCTAACGACATAACCATTTCGGCGTGTGAAGATGATTTTGGGAATATCTGGACGGGAACCTATGGAGGAGGAATTTCCGTTATTATGAATAATAGCTTTACTTCATTCAATAAAGATAAAGGGCTGCCCGGAAACGTTGTTAAGTGTTTATTGGAAACAAACAATGGAATTTGGATGGGTTTTTCGGGTGCAGGTATGGGTTTGATGAAAGGAGATACAGTTTACCATTATTCAACCCAGCAAGGACTCCCCTCAGATTATATATTGGCCTTTACGAAACAGGATGAAAACACCTGGTGGGCAGGCAGTTCAGGGTCTGGATTATTGCAATTTGGCACAGAGGGAATTAAGCAAATTTCAAATTGGCACGGACTACCCGGTAATTATATTCTTAGCCTGTACTCCGATTCAAAAAAAAGACTTTGGATAGGAACCTATGGAACCGGCTTTGGTTTTTTAAGTAACGACTCTTTACTTTGGTTCACACCAAACCAAACTTTACATCCGGAATTTATCCATTCCTTTGCAGAGCACAACGACTCCATATACATAGGTACAGATGCTGGGCTTTTCTATTTCAACAACAACATTCTGCAACAAGCTGCCACCCCAAAAGAAATGGGAGAAAAAATTAAAAGCCTGATGTTCGAAATAAAAGGACGACTTTGGATAGGGACTTCGGGAAATGGATTATGGGTTAAAACAGGAAATAAATTTGCCAATATGCCAGTTCAGGGGACTATCCCTTCTCTCAATAATATTGAATCTGTTTTTCAATCACCTGATGGTAAAATCATGGCAGGATTATGGAATGGCATGATACAACTGATACCACAAAACAATCAGGATGCGCTAAAATTTTTGCCCGAATTTTTAGAATTCCGTATTAAATATTTCAGCGACAACTCCGGCTTTCAGGGATATAATTGTTTGACGAATTCCTATTTGATCGACAAACAAAACAGATTATGGATGGGAGCCGGGCAAGTTTTAATCCGTTCCGACATAGATGCTGCCCCATTTTCGAAAAAAACACCTTATATTGAACTCATTGAAATTCGTCGCCAGTTTTCTCCCATTCATTGGAAAAACCTGATTGACAGCGGCATTGTTAAATCAGCTTCTTATTCTATTGGAGGCATTCCCGAAAACCCCTCATTCAGGTACGATTATAATCATCTTACTTTTACTATCCGGACAGCCTATCTCAATAATCACAAAGCTTCACGAATCAAGTACAGACTTCAGGGACTTGAGCATGAATTTTCACCTCCGACAGATGTTTACGACATTACCTATTCCAACATCCCTCCAGGAAATTATTGCCTTGAGGTATATTCAATCAATGAAAATGGCATCACTTCTGAAAAACCATTCCAATACTTTTTTTCCATAAGAAAACCATGGTGGGCCACAACATGGTTTTTAAGCCTAGTCATTCTTTTTACTATCCTTGTTGTATATAGTATTTTCATGTACAGAATTTCCTTATTAAAGAAACGGCAAAAAATACTTGAGTTGAAAATTGCACAAGCCACAGTCGAAATCAGGGACAAAAACGATGAATTAAAACAACAGAACGATGAAATACTTGCCCAGCGTGATGAGATTGAATCACAACGTGATCAGGTAACCATTCAAAAGAAACATATCGAAGAAATACATAAAGATCTCACTGATAGCATCAACTATGCCGAAAGAATTCAACGGAGCTTTATGGCAACCAACGAGGTTTTAACGGCACATCTTAAAGATTATTTTGTCTTCTTCAGACCTAAAGATGTTGTAAGTGGCGACTTCTACTGGGCAGGGAAATTAA
>PHDH01000068.1 GCA_002840935.1 Bacteroidetes bacterium HGW-Bacteroidetes-21
CAAACCTAGAGTTTTTTTGTTCCTTTTTTGTGGCAATGACAAAAAAGGAAAGAGCTTGATTTTCATGAGACTATATAAAATCAAAACAGTCTCTAAGTCTTTTTTTCATTATTTCTTTTCAATTTTCTTGAAAATTATCCCACTGAAATAGATATTATCACCCAAAATTTTTACTACAGACCCTGTTTGACGACCTACACCAACAATTGCAGCCTGAGTCGTATTTTGTGGAATAAGAGTTGCTTTTCCCCGAATGTTCCATCCCGAAAAAAGCATTTGAATTTTACCGTTGGCTTCTTTAATGGTTATCTTTTTTACAACCGAAAACTCATGCGTGTCGATACCTTCGTAATTTCCGGCCATGGCTTTCCATTCGGGAGTGGCAGCCGGAACCTCGGTACGAAGTCCTAATAGCGAAGTATCTTTCCCGCTAATATACGTCATGTACATTTGTCCTCCGATTTGTTTAAAATGAATCTGTTGCTTTTTCAGGGGAATACGAATGAATCCCAGTAAACGGACAGCTGGAGTGTAAGTTCCTAAGTTGTTAGGGATAAAACATAGGGGAATGCCTTGTTGTTTGGTGAATAGAAATTTTTCGCGGGCAGTGAACTCAAGATAATCAGGTCCCATAGTATAACCGCCGGCTAATTTCGGGAGTAGGTTGGCAGTGTCTTTCTCGAACCAAATTTCCGGTGTTTTTTCTTCGGGCGCTTTTTTGTTTTCGAATTGTTCAACTGCCTTTTGAAGTATTTCTTTCGTTACACTTCGGGCAACCCCAACGCCACTCGTCGAATTAGTTAGTACTACCACGCCAATTTTTGCTTCGGGTAACACGGTCAGTTGTGTGTGATATAAATACGTGTCACCACCATGTTCGGCCGCGCCACCTGCATATTCCCATTCGGAGTTCTTATCGTGAAGGAACCAGCTCAGTCCCATGCGCAAAGAAAAATCGAGTTTATTGTCGCCTGTCTGAACGGTCAACATCTGGCGTAAAGTTTCTTCTTTCAGAATCTGCTTGCCTGCATATGTTCCATTGTTTAAAACCATGATCATGAAGTGAGATATTTCGATAGAACTGGTGTGAAGCAACCCGGCAGGTAACTCAAACAATACAGGCTCTTCTGATGTCTTGTTTTTTGTGAATCCATCCGAGAAATAATCCCTGTTTTTATCGGAGATAGTAAAAGCAGAATTATTCATCTCCAGCGGTGTAAGTATGTTTTCCTCCATATAGGCTTCGAAAGGCATACCCGAAACCCGTTGAACAATGTATCCAAGCAAGGTGAATCCGGGATTTGAATAGGAGAAAATGGTGCCGGGATCGTTGGTCAGATTTTCGTTTTTCAGATAGGGAATAATGCTGTCAATGGGATCGGGAGTGGGGTCGAAGAGTCCGCGAAAAACATCCGAAGGGAGACCGCTTTTGTGGGTCAAAAGCCTGCGTATCGTAATTTTGTTGACGTCGTATCCGTTACTGCCAATCGAAAATTCAGGAATCACCTCGGTTATGGGCGCATCAAGGTTCAGCTTACCTGCTTCAACCAGTTGCATAATGGCTGTAGCTGTAAAAAGTTTCGACACCGACCCGGCGCGATATAAGGTAGAGTCGTCGCATTTTTTTTGATTTATCAGGTTGGCATATCCAAAGCCTTCTGTCCACAGTACTTCGTTTCCTTTCACCAGAGCAATACTCAAGCCAGTGACTTTGTTTTTCTTCATTTCCTGAGCAACAAAGGTTCTGATTTTGGTTTTAAATTCATCGGGAACTGTTGTCTGAGCTATAAGACTCATCGAAAAACAAACCATCACACTAATACATATAAAATTTCTCATGTCGTTATTTTTACTTGAGACGATTCACTTAAAAATTTGTTACTTCCTTGATGTAAAATAAAGAATAATTTGTGAAAAATGTATGTTTTTTCTGATACATTTCGGTACAATAAAAAACTGGCAAATGAAGAATTTGTCTTCATCTGCCAGTTAACTATCTTATTGTTATTTAGATGATCTTGTCATTTTTTAAATCATCGAATGTTAGATGTTTTTTTATTATCTAATTATTTGCAATTTACATGTTGAGGTTTGATCTCCTGTCGATAGTGTTATTACATACATACCCGAAGCAAGTTCAGAAACATCTACCTTAAGTTCGTTATTAGTATTGTTTGAACTATGAAATACAACCTGCCCTAGACTATTAATTATATTAATGTTAAGGTTATTTGAAAAATCTGATTTGGCCTTAATTGTAATATATTTATTTGCAGGATTAGGGTAAACCATCATATCAATGATATAATCGTCATTATCGTCAACAGAAACCAAAATACTTTCATCTTCCATGTTTGAGTATGAACTACTATAAGGCCCACCTATTTCTTTAGCAGAGGTGCTAGATGGATAGCATTGTGAAGGGGCATCAACTCTTACAATGTATGCTATTCCGGCTATAGAAGGAGCAATGTTGGTGTATGAGTGTAGCGTATTTGGAAGTGTATCAAGTATTACCCAGCCGGTGGATGGGAGATATCTTTCAATAATAAATGAATTGTAACTGAAACCCTCATAGTCGTCCCAAATTATATTGAATGTTGTCCCTGTTCCTTGATTTACAGTTAGGTGCATTGTTTTGTGATGAGGACTTAAAAGTGATTCGTTTCCACTACTATCAACGGCAGATAGTTTATATCTCCAGGCGCGAATCATTGGATTGGCGTCAATATCAAGGTAAGTACTCATGCTATCATAAGGTATAGATGCAACAAACTGATAAGCGTTAGGTATAGATGTTTCTCTGTAGACTTTATAATGCGAAATCCCTAATGATTGAACTTTTTCCCAAACAATTAAGTTGGCATTCTGAATGCTATCCACTGAGACTAGGCAAATAGGCTGTATTTGAACATTGTATGTTTGAATAAAACATGCATTTGCCGTTGTATTAGAATCAATTGTAATGCTAATAATGTTATCTAAATAATCAACGCCGTTTATTTCCCATTTAGCAAAGACATTTCCAATATCAGGTATTGCTGTTAATGTGATAGAACTATCATTATTTATGATATAAGTTCCGGTTGGTGGCATTGTATTTCCGTCTCCGGATTTGGTTACTGTAAGCGTAAATTGAGGTAATGTTGTGGGAACAAAATAAGCCGTTGCTGTTTTATTTTCGTCCATTAAAACTTCAATTGCTTGACTCGTATATTCTGTAGTTCCTACAACCCATTTTAGGAAAACGGAACCCAAAGAAGGAGAGGCATATAAAATAGCCGTAGTTCCTTCGTTATACATATTATTTCCTAAAGGTAAATTGGTAGTTCCCGAACCCGAAACAGCAATATTTAAAGTATATTGTTCGTAAAAATTCACATTTAAGAATATATCATCATTAATTTGTTCGTCGCATTGTGATTGTAGAGTGAATTTTAATCCGTTATAAACTTGTTCAATAGGTCCTTTTTCTATGGTAATGGTTGCAGTTGCGCTTCCCATTGGTGCAATAGTATAGGGATAAGGTACATTTCCTACTACGGGACTACCACCTATGGTTAAAATAGCACCATAAGGATTGGAAGTATGGTCGAATACCAAATCGTAGGTTCTTGTTTCGTTGTTTTCGCTTAAATTTCCTAATTGCAATACAAATACAGCACTTTGGCTTTCTTCAACAGATTGAGAATATGTATTTGATATTAATTGAAGGCCTTCGCGTGGGAGTGTTCCGGGTTCCCAAGGACAACTGGATTTTCCGCCAATAAGTTTAAATGCGGGAACACCGTAAACATTATCTTCTAAAATATTTACAGAATAATTATCGCCCAAATCGTCATCTCCCAACACATAACCTACAGTTGTAGAGGTAGATGTTTCACTTGCAACTACACTGCCCCATGTTGAACGACCATGAACAGCAACTCCGCCATATAAGCCGGTTCCTGCAACTGATGCTCCAATATCAACGGCTACACCATAATCTAAATAGAAATTAAAATCGAAAGAATGTGAATTGGATCTTACTGTTTCAACTGAATAATCATTCAATACGCCGGCACTAAAAGATACATTGTCAATGGAATCGGCAGCTGTTATATTGTCGTGATTGGCATCAACTATTTGTTGCCACATATCTAATTGATCCTGAAAGAAAGAGGCAGAGTCCTGTTCTTGTTGTTGTAAGTAATAGTTTGTAATGTTTTCTAATTCAGGAATAATGGAGTTTACAATATGTTCTTCGGTGTACATAAAAGTAGTGGAAATTCCTGTGGGTTGCATGACAAGAGTTACATCGGTTTCGAATTGGCATAAGTCAAAATTATATTCCAATACATCCGATGCAGCATAAAGCATGTTTAAAGCGCCTCCCACATAAACATCGCCATCACCACCGGTAATATTTACATTACCTGAAGTTTGAAACATTTGATTTGCAGTTGATGTAACGGTAGAAGCATCTTCGGTTAATCCACATGCGCCAATACCAAAACTTCCTGTAACATCTAATTGAGTCGATACTTCGGTTGAAACTCCGGCAATAAATCCGACTTCTACTGAAATCGATTGACCCAATTGTGCTCGAATATATGTATCCACACTACCTTCTTGCAAGAAGCTTGTAGTGAATGAATTGGAAATACTTGTATTTTGTGCCAGATAACTATAACTGCCGTCTCCGGGAGGGTTATGTAAAATATGAAATGGTATTTGGGGTGTAACGGTAGTAAAAGTTTGCGAACGGGGTCTATGTCCAACAACAACAACATCGGCATAAGCAGTGTCTTTTTGGTTGTCTCGAACTAATATAGCCTCAATAAATTTTTTGTGAGGGGCAATAATATTAGGCGTTCCCGGAATTAAGCTGTATTCAATGGCTTCGCCTTGAGTATAATAAATAGTATCGGTATTGATATCCATATTTGTCGACGAAATATTTTCGCTGATTAAAATATAACCATCTCCAGCAGGACAATTTGATCCATTAAAAGAATCCCACGCTGCAAATTCAATGACAACTGGTCTGTGTTGTTGTAATATTGGTAATAATTCGCCGGCACACGTTTGATAAGTATTTAAACCTAACATTTCAATTGTAGGTGGAACCCTATATACAAAATTCAATGTAGTACTGTCGTTATGGAAAGTATTTGCATTGTAATGGGTTAAATCAATTTCATTAATGTTTGAAAAATAAGCCTGTACAGCAATTGAGTTAACCAATAATTCATCAACGGATGTGAAATTAGTCATGGTTATGTTAATTCTTCTGGCAGGCAAAACAAGAGAATAATACCCGTTGGCATCAGTTGTAACTGTTTGATCGAAACAAGTACCGTTATCGTTTGAATAGAAACGAATTTGTGCAACACCAATATAAGTTTCGCAACTAGCGGTAACATGACCTTCTAATACATATTTAGTCGTATCAGAAAAATTAATTCCTGTCATATCAGCAGTTATTGTAACTACTTGGCTATCCGGATTAAATAAATTGTTCTCGAAGATAGGTTTAATACTATAAGTGCCACCGGTAGAAATGGTTAAACTGTAATCTCCATTTTCGTCGGTTAATACGCCTTGACTTTGATTATTTAAATACATATCAACCCCTTCAACCGGACATGTACCTTGAGAAATATTTCCTGAAACAATAAAGGATGATAAATCAGTGAAATTAGCCAGAGCAGGATTTGCAGAAGTTAATGTTACATCCATGGAGTCGGGACTAAAAGTTCTTCCAGCTAAAATAGGTTGGACCTTAAAAGTTGCAGATGTATAATAGTAAATATTAGGAATTACGTATTCGCCGTTTGAATTGGTTATGGCTTCGTATACTGATGTGGGATCGGAAGGAAGTGCTGTCCCACGCAAGGTTGCAACAACTCTTACATTAGGAATACCAACTCCATTGGGATTCGCAATAGTTGAAGGTGTTTTTACTGAACCAATTATTTTCCCGTTGGGGCGGACTTTACCGTAAACAGTATCAACTATTCCTGTGGATGCTAAAGGTTTTACAAAAATATTATAACGATATGTATAACCAGGAATTAATCCTTGCGTTGACATAAAATCCTCGTGTGAAGTATAATTATTAAAGTTTAAATCGGCTATAGGAGTTGATGAAACGCCATTGTATCTTTCAATAGTGAAACCATTAGGAGAATTAACATTGCTAAAATTATTCCATGTTAATAGAACTTTGGTAGAGTCACTATTCGTAGCATGTAAGTTTATATCGAATGTTGAACCATTATCGGTAACCGAAGAAACACCAGATAATTCAACCCCATTTGCTACTGATCTAACTACATATGTATTGGTTACTCCGGGCTGTAATCCGGTATGAGTATAGGATAATTGCGTGCCGGGTAAAGTCGCGAGAAGAGACCCATTACAATATACTTTATATGTTAAATTATCGTAGCAAATCGTACTTAATCTATCCCAGTAAATATTAATTTTATTCCCATACTTACCATCATCCGCTCTAACATTGTTAATAGGCTGATTCCCAGGAACTGTAAATACTAAAGTACTTGAATTAACCCAATAATCGCACCAGAATCCCATGTGACGAATTGCTAAATATACGTTTAATTGGGTTCCGGGGGCTAAGTGACTCGTATTGTAAGTGCAATTTCCCCATAATCCATCAGGATGATTCCATGAACCATAATAAGATTGTGTCCCATTAACATACATAGCAATTTCATTGTAATATGGGGTTACACATGCATTATTACCACTTCCCCAGTATACTTTTAATTTATTGCAACCATTATCAACTATAAAACCACCATCAATATCAAATTGTGCCTGGCTTTTGCTTATCGATAATAGACCAAAAAGTACTAAAAACAACATTTTAATACTAAATACATTCCATTTTTTACTAAACATACTTATAAATTTAATTTTACGCTAATATAGACTAGTTTACGTTATAAATGCATTGAGTTGTAGGGATATAAGGTTAGCAGTAAGCCTGTCGTAAGGTATACAAAAGGTAAGCGGTAATTTTTTTACTAAAACTGATTAAAATACGTCGTAAGATTATCAGAATTGGATAAGCCCAGTTTTTTACGTAATCGGCTTCGAGCAACTTTTACAGAAGTTAATTCGCGAAAAGTAATACTGGCAATATCTTTCGATTGTAAATTGCGTTTTAAATAATAGCAAAGTTGTATTTCTTGCGGTGTTAAATTGGCATGTTTTTGTAACAGAAGTTGCACAAATTTAGAATCGGGCAAAGTATTTAATGTTGAAAATCCTGAAAGTGTTTTTTGACCCATTTCAATACTTGATATAATTTCCTTAATATCGTCATGTTTAATGTCAGTCTTTTGTAAAACACTATCTGCTTTTTTTATAATAAGATGCAATAAGCTACCGTAAAAATCTACCATATTCTGAATATCTTCAACATTTGACTCTAAAACACGAATCATTTCTTCGTTTTTTTGATTTTGCGCTTCGTTTATTTGAACCGATTGCTTAACTACAGTATTAATATATTCTGCTAGTTTTAAATGAGAGTTTATTCGCGAAATAAATTCAACTTTTTCTAAGGGTTTACGAATAAAATCGGATGCTCCTGCTTCAAGAGCTATTTTTAAGTCGTTAGAGGATAACCGAATGCCGGTTGAAATGATAATGGGGATGTGTTGGGTTTTTGTATTTCGTTTTAATTCAATAGTTGCTTCAATGCCATTCATTACGGGCATTTCCCAATCCATAATAATAATATCCGGAAGTTCAAGATTGGCTATCTGTAAAGCAACTTGACCATTTTGTGCAGCAAGCAACGAATAAGGAATTTCGTCCTCAAGTACAAATTTCATGGCACTTTGAAGATTCTCGCGCGTATCGTCAACTATCAGTATTTTTTTATTGGGATTTACCATCATTTTCTAAAACTTGATTTAAAAGTGCCTTGAAATATTCCTGATTTCCACTATATACTGCATGTGTAAGAATTTCGACCCATTGTTGAATTTTAGGTATTTTAATTTTTTCTAGGCTTTGCAAAATGGGAATTATTTCGCCCATTTTATATATAGGAATGTGCAATAATGTAACACAGATGTCTTTTATTTTCTCTTTTTCCGTTCCACTAAATATAATTTCGTTTTTCGTTATCGTTAAAGGTATTGCTTTTTCTATACTTGGTGAATATCCAGGCAATTCAATAATAAATTCGGACCCGCTATTTTCAGAAGAAGTAACCCTGATAGTTCCTTTATGTGCATTTACTGCCAATTTACAAAAGGTTAATCCCAATCCATTCGAAGAAGTATTTTTAGACAATCCGGGTTCAACTTTAAAATACTTATCGAAAACCTTATTTAAGTGTTCCTTTTTTATACCTAAACCCTGATCTTTAACAGAGATAACACAAATATCAGCCTTATTAGTTACTTGTATGGATATTTCAGTGTTATTGTGAGAATACTTAACTGCATTAAACAATAAATTTATGATAACCCTTTCTATAATGTTCCCATCGCAATAAAGGTATCCCAAATTAAACAAATCGTAGTTAACCCTTATGTTTTTTTGAATGGCTAAAACCTCAACAGATAATACTGCCTTATGAAGAATACTGCTAAATAATATTTTCTCTTTTTTTATTGTCAGTTCAGGTTCCTCAAGCCTTTCAATATCTAACACATCCTCTAATTGCCGTTTAATTGTTTCGGCATAATGAACTGTTTTTTTACAATTACTGTTATTCTCATGCGCATTTAACTCAATAATTGAATTTACAGGCACCTTTAAATCGTGAAATAAAAATTGTGTTATTTTATTTTTAAAATTTGAAAGTTCTTCAATTTTTAACTTGGCCTCCATACTCATTTTAACGGTTGACTCAATTAAATTTGCCAATAAACTATAAATAAAAAAACCGGCGACTATAAAAAACAAGATTAAATAAATATATGCCGAATAAATATCAATGCCAAAAACAGGTTTTAATGTTAAGAATAAGGTAATTAAAACTAAGGTGAAAATTAAAGTGTTTAGCCTATCGGTCATAAAGGCAGTAATTAATATTAAAATATTTATAACAATTAAATCGCGAGCTAAATAAATACTTTCAGTGGCTCCTGATATATTCAACGATAAAGATAAAAATATGCTAATTACACTATTATAAACTAAAATTAAAGTTGCAAATTTAATATATTTAGTATTTCGGAATAAGAAAATAAGGTTTCCAATAATAATGGCTAAACTTATTGAATTTATTATGGTTAAAATATCTTGATCATTAGAAATATTATAGCCTATAACTACTATATATCTTATTGTGAAAATTAATACAGTAGCATAAAACATTTTTACTTGTAAGCCATTGTATGTTTTTACAAAATCTAGATTCATTCTGTGTTTAAAATTTAAACAAATGTAGGGTTTAAATAAAATCTATTCAAAATCTTTCTCTAATTCTTTTAAACATCAAACACAAACAATCCACCAGAAGGTAGATGTTTAAATTTGTTGAATGAGAAACATCAACGCATTTTCTTGTTGTGATTTGCTTTATTCGCTTATTGTATATTTTTAAAGGTGCTCATGCTGCTTCGCGGTCGTTCTTTGATTTCAATACATTTACAACAGTATACTTCATATTCCCCCTCCACAATTACCAGTTGTGATTTGCTTTCGTTCTTTGATTTCAATACTTTTACAACAGTTATCGAGTTTTTTGTACTCGTAATGTGCGAGTTGTGATTTGCTTTCGTTCTTTGATTTCAATACTTTTACAACAGTTAGTTCAATTTTTACTGTGATTTGCTTTCGTTCTTTGATTTCAATACTTTTACAACAGTAAAGGCCAAAAATTAAGTATGGTTCCTTGGGTTGTGATTTGCTTTCGTTCTTTGATTTCAATACTTTTACAACAGTTAACCAATGTACTGTGGCTAACACGTGCTAGTTGTGATTTGCTTTCGTTCTTTGATTTCAATACTTTTACAACAGTTGAATGAATAGGATCCGTTTGCATTTGGCGTTGTGATTTGCTTTCGTTCTTTGATTTCAATACTTTTACAACAGTATTCTTCTGTGTGATAATGGCGACACCAACGTTGTGATTTGCTTTCGTTCTTTGATTTCAATACTTTTACAACAGTTACTTCATAACTTTCACTTGAAGTAATGACGTTGTGATTTGCTTTCGTTCTTTGATTTCAATACTTTTACAACAGTCTTGCAAAGTTTTGATGTTTCCTATTAACGTTGTGATTTGCTTTCGTTCTTTGATTTCAATACTTTTACAACAGTATTTATGTCTGAAAGGCTTAATCGTATTAGATTGTAGGTTTGAAATCGTCAAAAAAACTGTTGTAAAAATGCTGTCAGGTTTATTTCTGGCAGCTTTTTTTTTATCCTGTCAGAATAATTCCAATTGCTGGGGAATTTTCATTTTTTCTTTCAACGATGGCCCTTTAAATATTTCCATCATCCCAAATTGCTTGTCGGTCAGAAAAAAGATAATGACCTCTCCTTTAGGTGGCAAATGACTTTTAACCCGTTTTATATGCACGTCTGCATTTTCTCGACTGTTGCAATGTCGTGTGTAAATGGAATATTGCATCATAGCAAAACCATCGCGTATCAGACTTTTTCTGAAAAGTGCATAATCCCTCCGATCCTTTTTTGTCTCAGTAGGAAGATCAAAGAACACAAATACCCACATAATTCTGTATTGGTTTAATCGTTCATTTTGCATAAAGTAACGGATATTGAATTTTTCGGGTTTCTCCTTCAAAACATTTCATTACGCTGGCTGTAGTTCTTTGCATAGCAACCATTAGTGGACTTTTCTCGTCGTCGATAATTACGTCACAAGCGGGTAGTTGCAGGAGTAATTTTTTATGTTCTGCTTGTAAAATTTCATTTTCTATAGCCCCATGTTCACATAAATAGTCAATAACAGCCACATCGCAATAAATCCTGTAGGGTTCCATAATGTCGTCGGCCAGGCAAAAAGCATTGTATTGATTTCTATGGTGTATGCCCACTGCTGGCAAACAACCACTGGCAACCAGACTACGTGCTGCAACGGCTCTGATGATGGCATATCCGTAATTCAACATATTATTCGGGGGTACCCCAAATCGTTTACGTCGAAACGTTTCGTCAAATTCAAATAGCTTTTTCCAATACCACGCAGCTGCCTGACCTTCAATATTAGTAGTATCGCCACTAGTAACTTTTTCGATCAATGCATACAGCAATCCGGCATCTTTTCCCAGCCTTTCCAAAAGCATCGCCTGATTTCTGATTTTAGCCTGAATGGTTTGTTTCCACATCTGCTTTTTTAAAGGTTCGGTGACTTCAAGTTGTATTTGTAATTTTTTTGTAAAAACCTGATTTGTACTCATAGGCAGCATCATACCGTTAGGCAGATGATGACTGTCGCACCATAAAACAGCTGCATTATTATCGATTAATGCATTCATCAACCCATGTGTAATAGTTATCTGAGGATGATCCAGTATAGCCAGACCAATATCTTCAACAGAAACTGAACGTTCAGAATTTTCTTCGAGATAGCTTGCAATAAGTTGTGCCTGCCTGAGTTTGAGATGAACAGGATTTCCGAAATACAACGTTTTCTTAATCATAATACAACTTTTTATTTAAGAACGAAAATAAATTAAACGTAAACCTCCAAGGTTTACCTTGTTTCTTTTTTCGTCGTAATTTATTTTGCAAAAACCTTGGAGGTTTTTTTTTTGTCCTCAAATAAAAAGGTGCGTTACTAGTCTTCTGCCTCTAGCGTAATATCTCCTCTAATAAGATTCTCCTGTTTGTGTATGAAAATAAAGTTTTGCAAGTCGTCGAAATGATCCGTTAGGGCGTTGCGATGTAACAGCGAATAGTCAGCAGACAAATAACTATGAAACGAGGAGTATGGCCAATCACCAATTTCTTTTGTAAACTTATGGTGTACAGGGTTATTGTGTATATACAGAATTAAGCGAATTATTGAATCCTCGTCGGTTATGACTTTTCGCTTAAAATTTTGATTGAACAGATTTCCTCGGGTATTGAAAAACTTATTATAAGATTTTGTATATGAATTAAATAAATTTGAAAATTGCTGATTAATAAACTTTATATGTTGTAAACCTCCAAGGTTTACCTTGTTTATTTTATCGTCGCTGTTTAATTTGCAAAAACCTTGGAGGTTTTTGTTTTTCAAATTTGTTTTTCGCATCACCTCAACTATCTCATTTTCTTCTTTTATCCGCAATAATAAATGAAAATGATTGGGCATTAAACACCATGCGTATGTATCTGCCACTGGACTGATATACTTCTTATATCTGCCCATAAAAAATCGAAAATTATCGTCGCTGTTGAAAATGTTTATGCGACCATTGGAGTGGTTGTAGATGTGGTAAAAATTTTCTGGAAACAAGAAATCGTTTATTTTCATTATTTAGTAAATGTTAACTCTTTTGAAATATGCCCCAGACAATTTATTTTAATTTTTACGGGATTTAATTCGAAAAAAGCACTTACACTTTTTATTCTATAATATCTTTTACTTTCTTTTGCTCCAATAATGTTTTTTATTTCCGAATTCTTTGTTTCTAGGTGGTGTCTAAACCAGTAATCGCTGCTTGAAGTACTCCATACTATATAAAGAAATTTACTCAATAACTTTTCGTCTTTTTGAACAATTGCGCTCTCAAATTCGTTTTGAGTTAATCCTAAAATAAACATTTCATTTTGCTGCATACTTAATTTAATAGACAGATTAGCTTTTGGTAATTTATCTAAGAAACTTTCTGGGTATGTGCCCTCAGGATCTTCAAGTATTTTGTCCCATAGTACATTAGAATCTTGAATAATGACAGGAATCCCATATTTTTTTCTTTCAACAGCATGCCAGAAAGTACAGACATGTTCAATGTTTTTGCCGTCTGCATCAGTATAAATAGCAATATGGTGATTGTTCCCAGGTTTAACATATCCAATATCCTTTCCATTTTCATCTTTTTTTACAGGGACAATTGCAGAAAGGCCTGTAAAACACCTAACAGTTTTAATTGGGTGTTTTAATTCTTCATCTTCATACCATTTTAAAATTGTATCATTCCTTTGTACATCTTTGAATGCTTCTTTAGGGTTACCACCAAACTTATTCAGACGGGTAATGAGAATTTCTTTAATTCTTTTATCAATTACTTTATCAGTTTTTTTAAAGTCAGTATTTACGGGATATTTTATTACATATTCATCTTTATAGCAAGTTGCAAATTCTAAAATTATTTCTTTCTTGTCATTATCAAGATAAATTGGATTTTTCTTTAATGAATTTAATGCTTTTGCAGTATCACCATTAAATTCTGTTAAACGATTCTTGACTAATTCCTTAATGTATGCTTTGTAGATTAGATGCGGGTTCTCAAAAAGGTACTTAACAGGCTTCTTTTCTTCAATAGTTTTAATTTTCCCGTATACGCTTTCTTCGCTTAATGATCCTCGTGGGATAATTATACCTGTTTGAACAACTTTTTTATTGCCTCGTTTCCCAATCTTTCTTGTTCCTTTAACAGCTACTTTTTTGCCTGCTTTAAAAGATATTAAAATTTTTGAAACTGCATTTTCGACTTCATTCACAGAGATTGGTTGCTGAGAAACAATATATTTCTCTAATAAAGACATTTTTTCTTTAAAATGAACCGAACGATTTTCTACTTCAAATTGCATATCTTCTCTTGTTTTACCAGAGTTTAAAGTATTAAATCTTTGAATGAATGCTTGTTTTGTACATGCAATAGTCAGAGCGTCTACTGCATGATGTCTGTGATCATCACGTTTACTCCAGCCTTTTATCACTTCTTTTGTGTGTTTATTTTTTCCGTTTTCGCTTTCCCATTCTTTTATTTCAGTTAATCCAAGCTCTTTATACTTTTCTAATTGAAGATTCATAGTAACATCATCCCAACCCCACAAATGTCTTAATTCGGAAGTAACGGTACCGCTTGTACTCCATACTTCATGACAGATTGTTTGAAGAATTTCACGTGCTTTTTTTGCGATATATTGACTCTCTCTTAATTGCCTGTCAATAAAATTGTCAGGAATATCTTTTTCTGACATTAAAAGTTTATCTCTTTTAGTTTTTCCGATAATTCTATTTGTATATAAAGTATTTACTCTTTCAACATACTCTGATAACGACTGGTCTGATTTGCTTTTCATAAAATCATATGCAGTCATGTCGTTTTTATTTCTATTGCAATGCCTATGTGCAAGTGTTTTATTGCTTTGAGAGTCATCAAATAATTTTGATTTTGGAATAATATGCTCAATATCAACATCATTTCCTTTTATTGCTTCGATTAATGAAATTGGCTGTCCACAATAGATACATACTGCATTCAGTTTCTTTTCATAGTTATCAATTTCTTCGTATAAGCGCCACTTGATAATGTTATTGCGAGTTGCTCTTAATCCATATTCTGATAAACTTTTGATAATTTGTTCATTTTCTCGTTCCCTTCTATTCATTGATTTTTCAGTGTCAATGCGTTCTTCTTTGCTTTGTTTTAATTCTCGGGCAAGTTCAATTCTTATTTCATCTGGTTTTCCATATTCGTCAATAATAGCATTTACAACATTAACTGTTTGATTAAGTATTTTTTCTACTATAGGTTGTCTTAATGAGTTTTTGGGAATTGGTTTTAACTTGTCTAGAAGTTTTCTGTCAAAATTCTGCTCTTTTGTTAGTGAATTTGAATGATCATATCCAGCATAGCTCATAGCTTCGCTATAGCCGTCGCCATCCATAAGATATGGTAATATATTGCGAATTACCTTTGTTGACTTATTTCCAAATCCCTCTTTGCTGAAATCAATATTGGCTAGTTTAACTGCTGTTGATTTTTCAATATTAAATTTTCGTTGTATAACGCTCGAACATTCTTCTTGGTTTTTTATAGAATAAATGGTGTGCCATAACTGAAATAATGGTTCTGTTTCAACTAATGGATCAATGAACACGGCTGGTTTAGAATTAAAAATTTCTCCAGTTTTTTTATCGTAGAGATATCCTTCTCCAGACCCATTTTTAATATTTAAATCAAGTCTTAAGTGTTTTGTCGCATTCTCATTACTGTCAAAACATTGCTTGATTTTGATTTTTGTAATATTACCTTTTAACCCTTTTGATAATTGATTATTTACATAACAATTCTCTTTTTTTAGATTTAGGATTTTCAATAAATCAGATTGTGTTAGTTTTTCATTATTGTCTAAATGATTAAATAACGCTATTTTTTGATCTTTAGTAATTTCGATTTCTTCTCCAGTTCTAGAGTTTAATTTAATGTTGTTTATATTTTCCCAAATTTTAACTAATTGAAAAAGAGGAGTACTCTTTGGCGCTACTCTAGGTCCTACAAAATATTCTTTATTATCTTTTTTGGTCCAAAAGCCTTCAAAATCACAGATTGAGACTAATCCTTTTTGTGATTTCAGCGGCCTTTGAAAATAAATAATTTCGGTTTTAATTTTTTCTATTAAGACTTCAGTAAGTTCTGGGTGAAATTTTTGCTGAGTTTTACAAATCGCATTATATTCCTCAATATATGCTTCACGAGGAAAAATATTTTCCTTAACTTGAAAAAAATCGTCTTTTTTTAACTGTTCATAGAAAAATTGACCAATTGTAAGGTTAAGTTCATTAATTTTTTCATGCCTACTTTTTACATTAGCAACATAAAGTGTCTCTTTTTTATCAAGATTTGCATCACTTCTACTGCTTTTATACCCCCTTTTTTGATTAAGCCATAATAATAGTCTGCCTAATTCCTTTAAAGATATTTCAGAAGAAACAGCTTTGTTTCTAAGCTCCCAAAGCTGCATTTTAGGCAATTGCTTCAGATTCTCATCAGGCATCATATTGTTTTTAATGAGAATTTCAACTAAATATTTTCTTCTAAGTTGATATCTATCGTATCCCTTACGCGAAGTTCTTGCTATAGTCCTTAAGGAATTCCTACTTTCACCTGTTCCTTTTGCAAAATCTTTTCCTTCAGTACCTTCGTAAGGAATTATTCTACTACCTAAACCAATAATTTGATAGTCAGTTTTATTGTTAGTAGTATTTTCAGATACTATTGCCCATCCTATAGAAGCCGAACCCAAATCCAATCCTAGAATCTTTTTCATAATTATAATGTTATATTCTACTGTAAAAATAAAATATTTTTTTGAGTTGTAATTAAATTTTATTACTTTTGTTTTGAACGAAGCAAATCACAATAAGGATTATTCCGTTGTGAAAACATTTAAGTCGCCCTCGTCTTTCAATACGGGGGCATTTTTTTTGTCAAAAAACGAACAAAAATTATTTCTCATTATCAAAAAAAACTTACATTTATCAGATAAAAAAAATGCAGATATGATACATAAGAAGAGAGTAGTAAATTATCATTTGTTGATTAAAATGTCGATATTGATACTGGCCTTGTTTGTGCTTGTGGCCGAGGGATACGCACGTGCCGGTGGTGGCGGTGGTGGCGGTGATGGTGGAGGCGAAGGACTGGGACAGATCATTTATTTTATACTTTTTACTATTCCTTTTCCTTATAATGTAATTCTAATCGGAGTCATTATTCTACTCTATTATCTGGGACGTAAAAAGGCAAGACAAAGATCGGTACTCAATAAGATGAATGAGAATGCTCCCTTGGTTCCCAAAGGCGAAGAAGAATTTTACAAAAACAATCCTGATTTTAAACTCGAAGATTTTTACGGAAGAGTCAGGACTGCTTTTATGGGCATACAAAATGCCTGGTCGAGTGGCAGTATGAATCCCGTTCGTCGTTTTATCAGTGATGGTGTTTACCAGCGTTTTAACACGCAGTTCCGTATGATGAAGCAATTGGAAGTTACCAATAAACTCGATAAAATTGAATTGCTGGATGTACGTGTGTTCGGCTATGAACCCGACGGAGAATATGATGTAATACATGTGGCCGTTAGCGCATCGCTCGAAGATAAATTTGTAAGTACTAAATATTCGGAACTTAATTCAGGTGGTGGAGAAGCTTTTCTGGAATACTGGAGTTTTATCCGTAAAAAAGGGGTAGCCGAAAAGAATATTTACAGCAATAATAATTGTCCTCAATGTGGCGCCGAATTACCCACTGATATGGGCGAAATATCTAAATGTGCTCATTGTGGAGCCATAACCGCTATGGGCGATTTCGATTGGGTATTGTGCGAAATTACTCAAGCCGACGATTTCATCTTCCAAAACAGGAAAATTACATCTTATGACAGTGGACATATACGCAAAGTACGTTCTATGATAGGCGATATTCCAGGTTTGTCAATTCAACATATCGAAGATAAAGTGGCCAACGGATTCCTGCAGATACAGACCGCCAGAACGCACAAAGACCCCGCTATGCTTCGCCGTTTTGTCAGCGATGAATTATATCAGAAACTCGAAGAACAGATTAAGAACGAAGCTCCTTTCGTATATAACCGTATTTATTTGAACGACGTAACTGTTACCGGAGCCAACAAAGATGGCAATAAATATTCAATTAAAGTTGCTGTGAAAATGTCTTTCCAACGAGTAGATATTAGCAGTGGAAAACTGATTAAACTGGATTATGCAGTGATGTCTGATACCTGGATGGTTAATATGTTGTATGAATCCGATGATAAAGCTTCTAAGGGATCATTATATGCACATACTTGTCCGAATTGCGGTGGTACGTTGGGCGATACCATTGATATTAAATGTCAGTGGTGTGGTTCTGTTCTTAACGCAGTCAAAGGCGAATGGATTATTTCTTCGTTGATAGAACCGGGTTATATGACTTTTAATGCTGGTATGGCTGATGCTATTGAAACAGATCAAGGAGGATTTGGCGTATTAGCCAATGCCGAAAAACTCGACGATCTGCTGGATGTAAGAGATTTTGCTTTCAATAATGTTGCTGTTATGATAGCCATTGATGGAAAAATAACCGACGAAGAATCGGCACTACTACGAAGTCTTTCGAAGAAATGGGGTTATAATGTTAATAAAATTGAACCTATGATTTCGTTGGCAATCAATAATCGTCTTCCTATTCGTATGCCCGATAATCCTAAAAAGCGCGAAAAGATTATTAAACTGATGGAGAAAGCTGCTCAGGTAGATGGTAATGTAAGCGAAGAAGAACAGCAACTGCTAGACAGAATGAGAAAAGATTACCTGAACTAGTTCTGGTGTCTTGAGAATATAGTATGAAAAAAGAGAGGTTGTCGCATCTGCGACAGCCTCTCTTTTTTGTATGTGAATATCACTTATTGTTTAATGAATTTCAGCGTAGCTGTACCTGAAGAAGTTTGTAGATGAATTAAGTAAACGCCGGTTTCAGGAGCATTTACTTCAAAAAGATTCTGACCTTCGCTGGCTTCAATTACATTATTGCTAATCATTTTTCCGGTAATGTCGGTCATGGTGATTTCAATTTTGTCGTTTACAGGTGAAGTAAAACTGATGAAAGCATTTGATTGCGAAGGGTTGGGATAGAGTATCAGTTCCTGAAGATTGGCAATATTCTGAGGCACGTCGGTGGTGGCATTATATACTACGGTCCATCCATTGCCTAATACATCGCTGTTTGATTTGAAACGTAAATACACACGGGTAGCTTCCAGATTCAGTTGACTTGGGATATTCTGTCCGTGGTATTTAGCGACCAGATTGGCTGCTGTCATAGAGTTTTTGTAGATCATGACATAGTCGTTTGTATCTGTTGAAGGAAGCTGGAAACTGGTGAAGTTAAGGTTGAAATTAGTAACTCCCGGAGGATAGAGGTCGAAAGTACATAAAGAATTGTTTTTATAATCGCACGTGCCGCTTCCATCTGTTACGGTGCCACTGGCTGCTGTAATTGTTTCGGTACCACTGCAAAAAGTGACTCTGTAGCTCGCGTACCAGCCTTCGGCAGTGCCTGAGCCGTCGGTAGTAAAACGAACCAGTAACATGCCGTTGGATGTTGTTAATGAAACAGACGAAGAAGGTACATTAGATGAAGAATAGGTTGCCAGCAAAGGAGATGATGTGCTGTTTCCGTCGTATACGTAAAGTGAATCGCCAGTACTTAAATAAACAGCGTCGAAGTTGAGTTGAATTTTTTCGCCGCAGGCTGGTTGTATGAGGTATCTGCAATCTTTATTGTTGGCATAGTTCTGATTGCCGCTGCCATCATTGAAAGTGCCATCGGCGCCAGAAATAACCTTAGCGGTAGAAGTACAACCTTCTGGATAGCCAGAAGCGGGTGTTATATCAACTACAGCACCAAAATCCGAGGAAAAAGTATAACCGCCTGCCGTCATACTGGCTACTTCGAAATAACCATTGGCAGCGCCGCCCCAACCCCAGTTCATATGAAACATATCATCCTGATAACCATCACAATTCCAGGCATGTCCACCACCATCACCCTGACCCGAGTATGCCATGGGCTTACTTGCATCAATCTGAGCTTTGAGTAAATTTTTCCAGTTGGTTTCTGTGTAGCTGTCTTTATATTTGTATGTTACATTGGTAGAATATTTGAAATAATTTTTTAAAGCAGTGGCTATATATTCGGTTTGTGAACCACTTCCGTCGGGTGCAAAATTCATGTTGACAGCAATGGCGCAATGATAAAGCATCTTAGCTATTTCTAAATTGTTCCCAATGATACGATTAGACATGTTGTTCCAGTTATATGTCTGACTGGCAAAATTTACAGACAAAGTTCCATAACCGCCATTCTGCCAATTGTAGGTTGTATTACTGCTTTGTCCGGTGGGTGGGTAGTTGTAATATTTCATTACCTGCCCCATAGCCAGTGCAACACAACCAACATATACATGATCGCCGGGTCCGTCAACATCAACAGGACATAATTCGTTGTATGGCCAGTCCTGATTCCAGGTGGTTAAAAGCAAAGGCTGCACCATCATTACTTCTTTAGCCATAGCATGACTTACGAGGACTTCGTCCCATTTTTGTTTAATTTCAGAAGTTACAGATTGTGGATTCTTAGCAGCCCACTTTATTTCTTCGGCATAATGGTCCATCCAGAATTGAAAATGGGGAATCAATTTACCTTCGGGAAAACTGCCTTCGAATGAATAGCCTGCCACGGGTTTTGCGTTATCGTCGGCAGAAATAATAACGAATCCCTCATTATAATTCACATTGAAGACATATAGGGTAGGTTGATTGTTTTCGTCTGAAAATATTCTTCCTAATTGGACTTGAATTTCAGAAGCTGATTTTTTTGCCGGGTTAAGCATTACATAAACATTTCCGGCTGCTTTTTTGGCGGTCTCTATATCAATACCTTTTCCAAATGAAAAAGATATGGTGAAAATTGCCAAAAGCGTGAATAATAGGGTGGTTCTCATAAATGAAAGGTTGATTAGGTACTTCAAAGCTAAAAAAAGATTTAAAAAAAAACAAGCAAATACATTTTAAAGACTACTAAAATGCCCAAAAGGTGACGTTGTGTGTGTGAAATATTGTCAGAAATTTGAATTATTGCTATGTTTTTGACTTGGATGTAAAAAAGATGACATCTAATACATTGCTTTATTGACTTTTAGTTAGTTGCATTTTCTCCTTCTTCAAGTCTTTTTAAATGACAAAACAGTAAATCTCCTGTCTTTTCATCTCTTAAATGCATTCCATTACCTTCACAGTACCTAAAGAAATTACATTCTTTACAAATTCCAGTTTTCGCCCAATTTCTATTTCGAAAAATCTCATACTTGTTTTCCCATATTTCCGCAAAATTGTCTTTGTAGATATTCCCTTGAATAAAATTATCTCTTATGTTGGGACATGCCGAGATTGACCCATTTGCAAGAATGGATGCGATATTAATTCCTGCCCGACAAATAAAAAAGTTTTCTCTTACTTCACCTTCATAGGAGCCTAAAAATCCTTCACAACCATAACTAATTTTTATTCTTTTATCTTTTCTTGATTCTTTAATAAAATCAAACAATTTTTTAAAATGAGATGAGTCTAATTGTAATTCAATATTTTCTTTTGCCCGCCCAATGGGGAAAATTGTAAATATTCTCCAGTCTTTTACCCCTTTGTCAATTAATAATGACTTTAGGTTTTCAAGATCTTTAAAGTTATTTTGATTTACACAAGTTACAACATCATATATTATTTCTACATTGTTTTTAAGTAATTCAATGGATCTAATTACTTTTTTGAAACTTTCTTTTGAACCTCTTAACCAGTTATGGCTATCTTCAAGTCCATCTAAACTTATGGTCAACGATCTTAGTCCTGAATTTGTAAGGTTTTCGAGTCTTTCTTTATTTAACAGGAACCCATTTGTTACCATGCCCCAGGGAAACCCATTTTTATATAATTCAAATCCAATACTTTCCAGATCATTTCTTAAAAGTGGTTCTCCACCTGTTAAAACGATCATTGTTTTATTGGGATTAACTATTGTTTTTATTTGATTAATCGCCGTAAAAAAATCCTCTTTGGGCATATCCTTTACTGTAGAGTTTTTTTTACAATCACTGTCACAATGAATACAATTTAAGTTGCATCTTAATGTGCATTCCCAAAGTATATAGTTGAGCTGATGAAGTTTACTTTCATTAAGTTTATATTGTCGGAATAAGTTTAAAGCAATTTTTTTACGAAATGAGAGCTTAGATGCTGTCATGGTTTTGGATTCAATTTTACATCGAAAACTTTTGAAGTCTCACCACTGTACCAATTACCATCTCCATTAGAAAAAGTTGGGTTGATAAAATGAACAGCAGTATCCAAATTATTAAACGATCCATTTGTGATACTGTCAATATCTTGAAAATGTATGTAATATGTCTGATCAGATGGAAAACCCCATTTATCAAGTACAGAGTAAAATCCATTACTGTCAGTATACGATGTGTCTGAATTCATTATTACCCTTATTCCACTTATCTTATCATTTGATTGATTATTTGTAACATTACCATTTACTTTAAATACGGCATAGGGTGTGCCATATTCATCGGGTTGTTTTTTACACGAAACTGCAAATCCTAATATCGTTAAACAACTAACAATTATTATGTTACTGATTTTTAAAAATATTGTTTTTAGCATGTACATATATTTATTTGAAAGATAAATTCATTTATAAGTTATCAAAAATAAACAAAATCTACATTAGATCAAATAGTTTGTTATATTTATTTGCTATGCTTCTTGCAAAAATCCCAGATCATCTGGCAGGCATCAAAGTCGCGGCAGGTTTTTCCGATTAGCTTTTCACCGAAATATTGCCATCCACCTGGCCAGGTATGTCCACCTCCTTCGATCGAAATTAAAACAACCTCTGTACTTTGATCATTATCGAGATACGAAACGCTAATCGCCCGGCAACCATCGTCAGGTTGAGTGCTCGGAAATTCTTTGTTGGTAGGCTCCACGACAATGCCATTATGCTCTAACCAGAAATTCAGCGATTCTTTGGCTGAAAGAATGCGCCCCAGTTGCTTTTTTCTGAAATGCACATATCCTCCTTCGTATGGTACTAAAGGATCGTTCATGCTATTAATCATCATCATGGATACTTTAGATTTCGGAGTGCTTGTGAGATCTGCCGGAATATTTCCACATACGGCCGCTCCTGCGGCTATCTGATCACTCAACTCTATGGCCAGTCTGTGGGTCATCATAGCTCCATTCGACATGCCAGTGACATAGACTCTTGCCGGATCCACGTTATCGGTTTCTATCAGTTTTTTTATCAAAGCAGAAATGAACCCAACATCGTCAATGGTATTGTTGTGGGCTTTGTAATTTGAGGGCATGCTTTTTCTTCCGTCATTCCAGTTTCTGCCAATGCCATTAGGATAAACAACAATAAAATTTTCTTCGTCAGCCAGCGTGTTAAACCCAGATTGGGTGAGTTTTTCCATTTTTTCTCCGTTGCCCATGCCGCCATGTAATGCAATCAGGAGAGGAATTTTTGCTTGGTTTATCTTCGAAGGAACATATAAATAGTAACTGCGTTGCAGCCCATTGTGTGTCATTGTTTTTCGAATAAGGGGAGACTTATTCTTAACAGGTATAGCAAAAATATCACTAACAAAGAATAGTGTTATAAGAATCAGGCCAATGGTATTTCTCATGAATAATTGGGCAGAAAATAATTACTGCTATAAAAACGTATTAATAAGGCTTGAAATCGTCAAATTTTAGATGCAATTTTTTGTCAATTACTTGCAGCATGATGTACAATGCGCCTTTTTCACTATAGCCCGATTTTTTCATAAGGTTGGCGACAATACGGTTGACTTCTTTTTTGATTTTTTCGTCAGTTTTGACATATGCATTGGTTCCGTATTCCAATAGGGCATTTCGGAAAATGTCATTTTCTGCATAAGGGGTCAGAGAGTTTTCTTTTAGATTGTCGGAATAACGTCTAAAAAGTTCGTTGAAGAGTTCTGTCTCATGAATTTTCTTCTTTTTTAGTTTGATTTCTTGAGATAGCGTTTTTGTAATGTATTCATGATGAATGTCTTTTCTGAACTGATTTCTTTCGCTTTCGGATGAAGTGGAACCAATAAAGAAAGCTTCAAAGTTTTTAAAGTACTCATTCGTAACTTCAATTACATCGCCAGTATAAGGACATTTCACTTCGTCACCCGACTCATAATTGATGGCATATAAGTAGTTAATAATGTCTCGTGTGACCTGGTCTTCGTTGTAAAAATAAATGGCTTCTTTGACTCTTTGCAGGATATCGAAATCGTATAGTTTGTTCATCGAATCTATGAAGCCATCAGGAATCATTCCTTTATACTGCTCGTTCGTGGTGAAAAACTCAGATACTTGTCCCATATGAATAAACCCGTCGCATTGCTGATATCTTGCCATAAACTCACTGAAAATATTCAATGACATACGACCCGAAATACCTTCTTTTCCTTCGAATTCGGTGGCACTTATCAGTTCTTTGCGAATCTGTTTCGAAAAGCCTTTTACATCTTCGGGAGATAACCAGTTGGGAATTTTGCCGGAGTATAATTCCATTTTAAGGAGCAAGAGATCTTTATCAATGTATTTTTTGTATTTGTCGGGCGACTTTAGCCAGTTATTGAGGACAAAGGAAGACCTGTCAAGACGTGTGGAAATGATAATTTTTGCAAAATTCGACAGAATGCGTGGTAGAAAGAATTTTTCGATATCACTTCCAAATTTATTTTTTAAAATTTTGCATTCGGTATAATAGTCCAGAACATACGGAATTTTGACGGTAATGATACGGTCGCGGAAGGATTGAATGTCCTGATAATGCTTTTTATCTTCCGGGTTGATGAGACCCACAAAGAAGCTTCTTATTTTTTCTTCGGTATGTTCTACTTTGTGAACACCGTCGCTGATAATACCGTGAAGGTTTTTCAGTCGTTGAATGTTATTTTCTTTGATATCCATCAAAGCATAAATTCCATTGTTGGTGTAAGCCAGATTTGAATAGACATAACGTATTTCGTCGCTTTTAAAAAGCTCGTTGATCAGATTCTGGATAGATGCGTTTGTAATAGGTCGGGGATTATACTCGTCGCCGGGATTATAAATACTGATGCCTTTACCAAACTGACGGTTGAAATCTGTTCTGCGGGCATAGACCATAGAAAAAACTTCGAGTGGATCGCCTGTGATGTCGAGTAATTCGTTGTATAATGAGCTACAAACACTACAGGGTGTATCTTTAAATACCCATTCGTAGGCTTTGCTGTTAAAAAGCGTGTTCTTAAATGCTTTATCGGAAATCAGTTCGTCGAAAAATTTACGTCTCAGCTCAATAGGTATTAATGTAATTGGATGATCGTTATTTGGGCAGGTGATATTCGTGTATTGTTGTGTTTCAAAAGTCTGAGAAACTTCAGAAACAAATTCGGGGAATTCCGGATCGAAATGCTTAGAAGTAACTATCTTCTTTGAAGTGTCAATTTTTGAGTGATCGAGACGCCATTGAATCTTATATATGTTTCCTTCAGGTAAGCGTGAGTATGCTTCGAGTTTAGATAATAGAATGTTCAAAAAAGTACTTTTTCCACTGCCCGGAGGGCCTTCGAAAAGATAGATGTGATTATTCTGAGTACCATTTTTAATACTATCAACCAAATCCATGAGGCGGTTTGTAAACAATCGGTCGGCAAAAAATGGTTCAGCACAGTTTTCCTCGAAAAGTTTATAGGTGTCGTAATGCATAAATCCGGCATGTTCACCGGTGATGGGATAGTCATCAGTCCCTTCGGGAACATAATACCTTACCATATCATGAAAAAGCTGAAAAATGTTTCTCAGAACAATCTCTGGGTCAGAGGCGATTTGGTGAAGCAAGTCGTTAAA
>PHDH01000069.1 GCA_002840935.1 Bacteroidetes bacterium HGW-Bacteroidetes-21
CAACAAACAAACGCAACTGCATGAATAAGTTGTACCTTGACATAAAAGTGATACCTTTGCAGTATGCGTCTGTTTGCGAACGTTGTGTGCAACCCATGAAAACCGCTCCGACCTTCATTATCGCTTGATTTGAAAAAAAATACCCCACCACACAAAGCAACAGTTTTGCAGCCCTTCCCTGCAAGCTTCGCTTCGCTGCCAAACACTTGCTTTCTTGCCACCGCACCCGCTCTGTGGAAAGGATAGTAGTGCTAAATTGAGAATTATATTGTCGCATTTATACAATTTTAATGAAAATATGAATTTTACATTTGCCGTTTTAATAGTGTTTAAGTTTATTAAGTGACAAAAAGGATAAATGAAATATAGTATGATTGAGATTATTATTTTAATTGTTACATCCCTGCTTTTTTTAATGGTAGTAGTGATGATTGTTGAATCAGTGGTGAAAAAACAGCAAATTTTTGGTCGTCCCTCAATTCCTATTGTCTTCTTTTCAATGGCGAAAATATGCCCTTTTATTATACTCATATTTCTACTTTTAAAAGGATTACATGTTCAAATTCCCACAATCATCGATTTTCCTGAATTTGTGGATTATATCGCATTATTACTTTTATTTTTGGGCTTAACCATAGCAGAACTGACTTCTTTCAAACTAAAAAAAGATTTGGTTTTTGGGTTATCCGATTCCCAATCGCACCAATTACAAACTAAAGGAGTTTATTTAATTAGTCGCCACCCTTTTTATATGGGATTTTTAATGATTCTAATTTCATCTGTTCTTTTTGTGCCAAATGTTTTCAATATTATTTTATTGGCGATTTCGTGGATATTGCACCATTTGATTATGATAAAGGAAGAAGAGTTCCTCACTTCAAAATATGGGAATGTGTATAAGGAATATTCAAATAAAGTAAATCGATATATTACTATCTTTAAGAAGTAATTTTTTGAGTATTTGTAATGGAAAAAATAAAAATTCCAACATTCCCGTTAAGTCAATTTGTAAAGTATATATGGGTTTATGAAAGCTCAATAAATACAACTACTAATGCAATTCAAACGTTTGCCGTTGAAGGTTGTCCAATTATCATTTTTCATTACAAACAACCGTTGAAATGCAAGACTGGAAATAATAATTGGGCTTCGCACCCCCAACAATGTGTAATTGGACAGATAAAAAATTTTGGCGAAATTATTGAAAGCGGCAATGAAGGCATGGTAGCTGTAGTATTTTATCCCGATGGACTTTCACCTTTCATTAATATTCCTTTAATTGAATTAACTGGCCTTATTGTCGATTTGGAATTAGTATTTGGTAAAGCAGTTAAAGAAATTCAGGAAAAAATTTGTGAAGCGGGTTCCAACGAAGAAAGAATACCGTTGATAGAACATTTCCTTTTCAACCAATTAAAAACTAGAGAGAATGAATGTTACAATGATATTCGTTTTGCAGTTACTCAAATGCAATTGAATAATAAAATTAGTATTTTGAAACTTGCATCAGAAGTAAATATGAGTAAGCGCAACTTCGAACGAAAGTTTCTCGAAAACGTTGGGCTAACGCCTGTTTTCTTTAACAGGATTGTACGATTTCAGAAAGCAATTAAATTTATAAATCAACAAAACAAGCTGTCTTTTACCGAATTGGCATACATGTCAGGATATTACGACCAATCACACTTTATCAGAGATTTTAAGCAATTTTATGGACAACCGCCAAAAGAGTTCAATCAGAATCAGAATTTTGGCTAACTCGTAAATTGTCGCATTTGTACAATTTTCAAATTATTGTGGACTCTATTTTTGTCATCAGTAAAACAATATTTGAAATAATTATGAATGTACCAGTAATTACAGAGAAGGACAAGAAAATGGCAAAGAAGTGCCTCGAATGCCCTGCTTGTAAAAGAGCAAGAAAAAAGCAAAAAGGATTCGTTTTTTGGATGGTAAAATCAATAGAAGAGGATATTTGCCCGTATTGTAAAGCTTATGAAAAAGTATATGGAAGAAAAGCCCATGAACCGATAAAAACAACCTGATGATATGATTGCAAATTTAATATTCAGCATTTTACCAACTGTATTTGTAGTCCACCTTTTTGTTACTGAATACTTGTTGTACAAAAAAGGAATTAAACTCGATGGCCAATCACCAATTAACAAATACTTGTTTTTTGGCAGTAAATATGCAGTTGTATTGATTTGGACTGGAATGATACTTGAAATATGGAATATTTCTATTCCGTATAGCTTTGACAACACTCAGTTCGTAAAAATTATCGCACTTGCTATATGGGTGCTTGGCTTTATATTTCTATATGTTGGCAGATTTTCATTAGGCAATAGTTTTCGAATTGGAGTAGCTAACGAAAAAACAGAATTTGTAGCTAAAGGAATTTATAAAATAAGCCGAAACCCTATGTATTTAGGGCTATACCTGACTTTTTTTGGTTGTATGTTATACACATTGAATGTTTTCTATATAAGTATTTCCATTGTAGTATTGATAATCCATCATATAATAACAATTGCTGAAGAAAAGCAATTACATATTATTTACGGAGATGCCTACAAGTTGTATTGTATTCAAGTAAGACGTTATTTATAAAACGAATATTTTCAATATGAAACTATTTGTTGATGGAGTTTCGACAAAACCACAACTAATACATAAAAATAAGATTGCCGAAGTGTTTTTCGCTTCAATGCAAGATGACCCTATGTATTGCTATATGTTTCAGGATATAAATAATCACGATAAATATCTGGTCGCTTTTTGGAAAGCTCTGGTTTACTACTCCATTTTAAATGGCGAAGTTTATTCTACAAAAGATTTGAATGCCGGTGCGTGTTGGCTTTTGCCCGGCAAATGTAGTTTTACATTATCAAGATTAGCATTATCAAATTTCCAGTTGCCTTTAGCTGTTTTTAGCTTCCCCTCTTTGGCAAGAAACAGAGCAATGGGGATATTTGATTATTTAGACAAAGTACAACGCAATTGTATCACAGAACCACACTATTATCTGATGGCATTAGGGGTTTCGCCTCATATGCAAGGGAAAGGGATTGGTTCTAAATTAATTCAACCTGGATTGATGCAAGCAGATAGTAAGGGATATAAATGCTATTTAGAAACCGAAACTGAGATAAATGTCAAATTCTATGAAAAGAATGGTTTTCATGTTGAACAAGAGTTTATTATTCCAAAGCATGGATTAAAATATTGGGCAATGATAAGAAATCCAAAAAATATTTTTCAATAGACACTACCACCCTTCCCTTCGCTGAAAGGCACATGCCGCAAACCACACGAGCCAACGCTCCACCAAAGTTTACGGCAAGAGCCTTTCAGCCCATCGCACTTTGCAACAGTATCACTTCGATTGTAAAGATTGTGTATATTTGATGACAGAAAAACAAAAAAAATAAAGGGCAGCACACAATCGAGTAGACGGCCGGTGAGCCAAAGCCCACCGGAGCGCCTCTCACACCACTGTACGTACGGGTCTCGTATACAGCGGTTCATTAATCCCGAACGAACTCGGGAGTGGAGCAATTTTCTGATACAGAGTGAGCATGTCCTCGTATCCTCTTTTACGCAAACGTTCTAAAGTGATTGTGGTTATAAGAATTGGGCTCTGTGCAACCGCCCATCCACCCATACGAGTTCGGCTCCATGCATAAGCGTGGTCTTGGTCGACTCCTAATCGTATAAGGTTTTTCCTTTTCCTTTCAGGTTTCTTCCAATGGTGCCATATGCAGTAGCGCAAGCGGTTCCGAATCCATCCGTCAAGGTCTTTAAGTTTGCCGTATATACTTGCCATTCGGAAGTATTGCAGCCAACCTCGTTGGACTTCTTTGAGTTTCTGTACCCGCTCGTCGAATGTGGCAGGGGTTGTTTTTCTTGTGATTGTCTTGATTTTCTGTTTGAGTGTTTCCCAAGCCTTTGCGCTTACGACCAGTTGATATTTTCCCTTTTCTCCCTTTACGTACGTGGGTACAAATCCGAATCCCAGAATGGTGAAATTTACGGGTCGGCGTATTCCGCTCTTTTCCGTGTTGATGGGCAATTTTAGTTTATCTCTCAGAAAGAGAAAAATGTTGTTGCCTGTCTTTCGGGCTTCGCGTTCGGTTTTGGCATAAATACTAAAATCGTCGGCGTAGCGTACATAACGCAGTCCCTGTTTTTCCATTTCTTTGTCTAATTCATTCAACATGATGTTCGACAGTAATGGGCTGAGTGGACTTCCTTGTGGTACCCCTTTTCTTCGCTTGGTTAGTTTACCCTTTATGAGAATTGGTGCTCTCATCCATTTGCGAATTAGTCGTAGAGTGATCGGGCATTTTATCTTGCGATACAGTAATTGCAGGAGTATGCAATGATCTACTTCGTCGAAGAAGTTTTCCAGGTCTATGTCCACAATGTGTTGATAGCCTGAGTTAATGTACTCCTGTGCTTTTAGTACCGCCTGCTGGGCGTTGCGATTGGGTCGGAACCCGTAGCTGTAGTCTTCAAATTCCATCTCGAATTTAATGGCTATCACTTGTCCTACCGCTTGTTGTAAAAGCCGGTCGAGAACGGTGGGTATACCTAAAAGGCGTTTCTTCCCGTTGCTCTTGGGTATCTCTACCCCTAAGATGGGCTGTGGCAGGTATTTTCCTCCTCGTATTTCGGATTCTATCTGCTCCCTGTTTTTGTTCAGGTAAGCATATAGTTCCTTTACAGACATTCCGTCCACTCCCGCCGAACCTTTGTTCTGCAGTACGTGTCGGTATGCCCGTGTTATGTTACTCCGATTTAGTACCTGTTCAACCATCCTAACCTCTTTTAATTCGTTGCTCTGTCCCGCTTATTGTACGGCTACTACCTTACGGCAGATCCGTACAGCATTTGGAACATCTTAATGTTCGGTCCTTCGCTACGTCTCCGCAACTACTATGACCTCTGCTGACTTCTTACATTCTCCACACGTGGATTGTAAGACCTCCCCTGGTAAGAGCCTTTTCCCTCATCCAATCCCTGCGGCATCTACATATTTATCGCTTTCTTATGGGACGTCACAATGGTGTGATTGCTTATCCTGATAAATATGCCTCTTATGCCGTTTCTGTTCGTCAGTACCGGACTTTGCAGTCTCGCTGCCTTCAGTGCTTATCTCACGACAAACCACCTTGCGACTTGCTAATGCTTTCCGCTTTAATCGTTACGCATAAGGGACTTCCTACCTTCGGCAGGCAGGGCACCCTCTGGAAAAGAAAGAACACTTGTTGTTTTGCCTATGAAAATTTTATTTGTATTTTTGAATTTTTCCATGAGCGTACAACAAGTGTGCGCTGCTCATGCAGGGCACACACAGCACCTATGCCCAATAACCTATGAAAGAGCAAAATGAAACAGTAGTGCCCCGCAGAAAATTTGTAGCAGGTGAAAGTGTCGAAGCCCGCAAAACGGCTACTGGGCATAGCTGCAAAACGTTATGGGTAATGCAGGAATAAAAACCAAGGCTTAAAAATAAATGTTAAAAAACTTGACAATGGTTGTCTAAATAGGTAACTTTGCAAAATGAAAGAAGAATTTAACAGGAAAGTCATTGTTTACGGGGAGGACTTTTGGGATTTTTACAACTCTCAGAAAAAGAAAGTCCAGGACAAAATTGACTTTGTTATCGGGTTGGTGCGGACACTAAAGGCTATTCCTGAAAAATTTTTTAAACATATAGAGGGAGAGGAAGGACTATTTGAGATCCGCGTGAAAGTTGGGACAAATATTTTCAGGATATTCTGCTTTTTTGACCAAGGAAATCTTGTAATCCTAATAAACGGTTTTCAGAAAAAAACTGACAAGACTCCCAAAAATGAAATTGAAAGAGCAAAACGTTTAAAACAAAGTTACTATGAAGAAAGAAGCAAAAAATAAAATTGTTGACTGGGAAGAGCACCTAGACAAAAAATATGGGAAAAAAGGAGAATCAACCCGCAACAAATACGAGGAAGAGTTTAAGGCATTTAAAATTGGAGTGTTGATTCAGGAAGCCCGTAAACAAAGAAACATGACACAATCTGAGCTTGCTGAAAAAGCTGGGACAACAAAGAATTACATTTCAAGGATCGAGAATGACGCAAGTGATATCCGCCTGACAACTCTGATGAGAATTGTAAGAGAAGGTCTGGGCGGACATTTAACATTGAGCCTTGACTTTTAGAGAATAATGCACATACCCATAACCGCAAGCAAACGCAAAGCATGAATAAGTTAAACCTTGACATAAAAGTGATACATTTGCAGTGTGGTTCTGTTTGCCGCCGTCAAACTGTCTTATAACCCATCCTTTTTATAAATATGCAGGTTATTAACAGTCAGCAATATATCTGCACTATTATTTGTTATTACTCTGATTATCACGTATATTTGATGTATGAAATACATTCAAGGAAATAATAGAGAACAGACATTTATTTTTCCGGTATCATTGGATGCATCGATAGGCAAAGACAATAAAGTTCGGATAATAGATGCTTTTGTAAGCAGTTTGCCGTTGAAGGAGTTCAGCTATTTTCAGAAATGACCCTGTAACAAAATATTATCCATTATACTGAAGCAAATATTTTGTACATTTGGAGAGTTAATAGACGAACTGCCGTTATGCACAAGCAAAAGAAACGACCCTGCGCTACTAAAATGACACGAAAGCATAACTATTGGTCATTACGATATTTAGTTGTATCTTTGAAATAAAAAGATGTTTGATAGAACAATAGAAAATACAATAAAGGAAAAGATTAACGGAGGGAAAGCTATCGTTGTTGTAGGGGCACGACAAGTTGGTAAAACAACCTTGCTCAACGAGATTCTAAAAGACAAAGATTATTTATTTCTTGATGCTGATGACCCTGCAACACGAAAACTTTTACAGAGCCCAACGACAGAACAGATTAGGACATTTATTGGCGATTACAAATATATTTTTCTTGACGAGGCTCAAAGAATACCTGGAATTGGTTTGACTTTAAAAATAATTACGGACCAATTCAAAACAGTTCAGTTATTTGTTAGTGGTTCATCATCTTTTGATTTAGGAAATGAATTGAATGAGCCTTTGACTGGAAGAAAATGGGAATATGAATTGTTTCCTATTTCATGGGAAGAATATGAAAATAAAATCGGATTCATAAAATCAGAACAACAGATAGAAAATAGATTACTCTATGGTTTTTATCCTGAAGTTATTAACAACCAAGGGAAAGAAAGGGAGACTTTAAAAAACCTTGTAAACAGCTATTTATATCGTGATATATTAGTGTTTTCCGACATTAGAAAGCCTGAAATCCTTGAAAAGCTACTACAAGCATTAGCTTTGCAGATTGGAAGTGAGGTGAATTACAATGAAATTTCACAACTGATTGGAATAAATAAAATTACGGTTCAAAAGTACATCGAAATTTTAGAAAAGGGATACATTGTATTTAGACTGAACAGTTTTAGCCGAAACATTAGAAACGAAATAAAGCAAAACAGGAAAATCTACTTTTATGACAATGGTATCAGAAATATGATTATTAGTAATTTCAACCAACTTGATTTAAGAGTAGACAAAGGTGCTTTATGGGAGAACTTTTTGGTTTCAGAAAGGCGAAAACAAAATCTTAATAAAGACACATTTGCTAAAATGTATTTTTGGAGAACAAAACAACAGCAAGAGATTGATTTTGTTGAAGAAAATAATGGACAAATAACTGGATTTGAATTCAAATGGAATAACAAAAAAACACGATTCCCTCAGAATTTTATAGAAACATACAAAGCTGAAAGCCATGTAATTGATAGAAATAATTTCAGAGAATTTGTAAAAATATAGTATTGCCAGTGCACAATCGAGTAGACGGCCGGTGAGCCAAAGCCAACTCCCTAACGGGATAAACTCCCGGGTCTCGCACCTGCTAGCCGGCAGGCTGGTACAGCGGTTCATTTATCCCGAAAGCTTTCGGGAGTGGAGCAATTTTTTGTGGTTCGCTTGAATAGATTTTCATATTCTCTTTCACTCAGCCCTTCTAAAAATTAATTTGTTTTAAATCGGTCTTTGCCCTATAGAATATTTTCCTGCTAGGGTATTCGTGATGATTTTTCCCATAGGGTTCTTCGCTTGTACAATGTTTACAGATGGGATTTGTGGAATGAAAAAGTTTTACGTAATTTTGAAAAGTCACTAATTTGCCTGTGGGTTGATAACTAAAAACATACGCAAATAGCGACTTAACGTTAACCATCATAATTATAAGCATCTGCAAATGGAAAAACTTATTAACTATTTAAAAAATATCAAAAAAAGAGCATACATAAATAATGTTTACCGTTCGAAGTATGCTTTTATTGGCATTGGAAATCACAGCATAAATAATCTTTTTCCCGTAATTAATTATCTAAGATTAGAGTTAAAATATATTGTTACACAGAGCGAAAAGAATGCAAAATTAATAGATGAGAATTATTCAATGTCGGAGGGAACAAATGATATTGAAAAGGTTTTAAATGATGTTGAAATCGAAGGAGTTTTTATCTCCGCCACACCAAAGTCTCATTTTGCTTTAGTTAAGAAAGTTCTTGAATCGGGGAAAAATGTTTTTGTAGAGAAGCCGCCTTGTTTAACATACGATGAATTAGAAGAATTAATAAGGATAGAAAAAACATCCAAAGGAAAATGTTTTGTTGGGCTTCAAAAACAATATGCTCCGGCAAATATTGAATTAAAAAAACAAGTAAAAGATAAATCCAGCTATAATTATCGCTGGGTAACAGGCGCTTATCCCGAAGGAGATCCGTTTTTAGATTTATTTATTCACCCTATTTCGTTGGTTTCATTTCTTTTTGGAGAAGCTGAACTTAAATATCATTCCTACAAAAAATCTCGTGGCGGAATTACAATATTTTTGCAGTTTCAACATACCAATGGCACAATAGGAATCATAGAGCTTTCGTCGGAATACTCGTGGTCTAACGCTCAGGAGAAAATGATTGTCAACACAGAAAAAGGAATTTTTGAAGTTACGAATACAGAAGATTTGACATTTACCCCCAAGCAAGGCACCCTATTAGGCGTTCCAAAAGAAAAGATATTTGGAGACAAGATGACGACTCAAATCCTAAAAAAGAGAAATAACTTTAATCCTGTTTTTCAGAATAATCAACTCTACAGTTCTGGCTATTACACAGAAATAGAGAACTTTGTGAAACATTGTGAGAAAAAGAAGTATATCCATAATAGTTCCCTTGAAAGCTGTATTAATACATTTAAAATTATAAAAACAATAAAAGAGAAATTGGATGTACAATAAACTTGATTACATGAAGCGAGGGATACGTTTTGCAAACAACATTGTAAGACCTCGTCATAAAAAGCTATCAACCCTCATGATTTATGCTACAGAGAGATGTGATTCGAAATGTTTGCATTGTAATGTCTGGAAAAAGCATCCTTCGCAAAATTTATCTTTCGAGAAATTTGTAGAGATTTTAAACAGCAAATGCGTCACCAAAGACACGGTCATTGGATTGGAGGGCGGTGAATTTCTTTTACACCCTGAAGCGAATAAAATTATGGAGTGGTTATCTAAAAACCACCCCAAATTCGATATTTTATCTAACTGTCTTAACCCGGATAAACTGATCAATGCAGTAAAAACATACTCCCCTCAAAGACTTTATGTGTCACTGGACGGGATGACCGAAACATATAAATTTATGCGAGGTAAAGACGGCTTTGATAAAGTGATTAAAGTTATTGAAGAATGTAAAACAATAGTACCCATTTCACTCATGTTTACATTAACACCTTTCAACAGCTTTAAAGATATGGAGGACATCATTGCCATATCGCAAAAATATGAAATAGATATTCGCGTAGGCTTATATAGCGATATTGATTTCTTTGATACTGAAAATGGCTTATCCGAAGCAGATTTCGATAAATTGAAACAAAGTGCTGATATCTATACTGATTTCAAAAAGACTATTCCTAAAGCCATTAAAGAGACATCCGAGAATTACGACTTTTTGTTATTATATGAGGAATGGAGAAGCAACAACCTTAATTTAAAATGTCATAGCATCCTTGATAGTTTGGTAATTCACCCAAATGGAGATGTGCCTATATGCCAATTTTTACCTTTAAAATTGGGTAACGTGAACAATAATACTTTAGATGAAATTTTTAACTCGGCTGCAACGAAGAAAATTCATAAAGAGCATACCAACGGATGTAATAAGTGTTGGATAAATTTTCATCGAAAGTATGACGTGGTATTACTTCGTTCTGCAGAAAAATTATTGCCCAAAAAGTTAATAGAGGTCTTTTATGGAAAATATCAATGGACGCACGACAAAAAAATGACGTATAAGAAGTTCATGAAAAAATACGAGGAATAACCAAATAGACTGCCTGTGAGCAAAGCCTACCGAAATACCGCTCATATTTTTAATTTTGGTCAAAGCATCAAAATCTATTTACGTTCCAAACAAATCTTAAAAAATAATAACGCCCGCGAATTTTAATATTTGTATTGCAAAAATATGCAATTTGTTCTATCTTTGAGATGGTTTTTCTAACAACAGTAAAATTAACAATTCCGCAATACGTTGTAGAGCAAAGAAATATGTAAGAATGATTGTAAGAACTTTGGGAATAGGCCTGTTTTTTCTTTTCTGTACTGCCAGCAATATTTTTGCTCAGTTACCAGGAAGAGTTGATATTAAAGGTTCGATTAAAGATACCTCTTCTGTTGCCGTGGCAAATGCTACAGTAATGCTTTTACAGGTAAAGGACTCTGCCCTTGTGAATTTCACAACAACTAACCAACAGGGAAACTTTGCTTTTACGAATGTTAAGAATGGAGATTATTTGCTAAAAATTTCTCATGTGAGCTTTATTCCCCGCGATATCCGGATACGTCCCTCCGAAAATTCATTAAAAGACCTTGGGTTGATTACGGTCTATCCAATATCTGAGTTACTGATGGAAGTCGTAATTAAGTCTGCCCAAGCCCCCATCACATTTAAAGGAGATACCATAGAATATGACGCCCGTCTTTTTAAAGTACCACCCGGCTCATCCGTCGAGGATTTATTACGTCGTCTTCCCGGAATAGATGTTGATGCAACGGGAAATATTTCTACCAAAGGTGAAAATGTGGGAAAAGTATATGTTGATGGCAGAGTCTTTTTTAGCGACGATCCCAAGGTGGTTACAAAGAATCTGGATGCCGAAGTTGTATCTAAAGTCCAGGTGTTTGACGAGAAATCGGAACAAACACGTCTCACCGGTATTGATGATGGCACCAAAGACAAAGTAATGAATATTGAGCTGAAAGATGAATTTAAAAAAGGCTATTTCGGCAAAGCCAGTCTTGGCGGAGGAACATCGGAAAGAATGACAGCACAAGGAAGTTACAATAAATTCTCCGAAAAAAATCAGTTTTCACTTATTAGTTATGCCAATAATATAAATCAGACTAATCTCAATTGGGACGAATATAACGAGTTTAAAGGCGTAAGCGCTTATAATTCAGACAATGGCGATTTTGGATTTTCAGAAGGATACCGAATGTTTTATGGTTCAACAAATGGATTCGACTTCGATGGAAGAGGGTTCACAGAGAATTACGGAGGAGGTGTTAACTATAATTATTACACTAAAAAAACATCTTTCAATGCATCCTATCTATATGGACAAACGGATGTGAATTTGGAGCAATTTTCTTTTCGCCAGACATATCTGACAGATACTTCTTACAATAAAACAGACACCATGAGCTACAATGAACTTAAGCTCAGTCATAAATTCTCAAGTCGTTTGAGTGTTGATCTCGATTCTAATAATACCATCATTGGTCTTGTAAATGCAACTATTTCAGGAAACGATAATTCAAAAACCCAGACGGAGCTTTTCCAAACGACAGGTAATGAGAATATTAATTTAGTTAGTTCGAACAAAGATGTGGGATCGGATGCCAAGTCATTAAATGCGCTTTGTATTTATAACCATAAGTTTTTAAAAAAAGGTCGTTCCTTTTCGATTAGTTCAAATATTGATATGAATATTAGTGAGGATAATGAAAAGATACTGACCATAAACGAGTTTTATATTGCTACAAACAATATTGATAAACTGGATCTGATCAATTTAAATAAAAACGATAATTCGACGGTCAAATCCAGCGTAATGTATGTAGAGCCATTGTCAGAACGAATTTCGATCATGGGCTTTTATAATCTTAACAACAGGATGACAGTATCCGACAAAGCAGCAAGAAATTCGTATCTTTTAAGTAGCGATTATATAGACAGTCTAAGTATCTACTTTACTCAAAATGTTTTGTATAACCGAGCGGGAACGTCATTAAATTACGGTCACAATGGTTTAAATATAGCTCTGGGTGGAGCCTATCAGGTCATTGAGTTAAAAGGGGACTATTCGGTGCGAGAAAATACCCCATCTATACTCGATCCTCTAAACAAAAACTTTTCAAATCTGGTTCCGTATTTTTCAGCCAATTTACAACTCCCGTCTAATGTTCGAATGTCACTCCAATATCAGTACAATATAAAGGAACCGCAAGTGAGTCAGATGCAGCCGTCGCCCATCATTGGAAGTCAGCTATTTCGCATCGATGGGAATGCGGATTTAAACCCCGAAACCGGACATAGAGTTAGTGGTGGCGTGAATTACTGGAACCAAGCTTCACTGGCTTCTTTTAGTCTCTACAGTTCTTATATTTTTTATGATAGTCAGATTGTTTACAACCGCAACACTCTATTTATTGATAGCATTGGTTATCTGACGATTGCAAGACCAGAAAATGTAAGTGGAGGAAATGCCTTTAATATAAGTACCTGGATGAATTTCCCGATAATTAAAACGGTGCTCACAATGAATGCCAGTCCGCGTATAAATTTCAGCAATTATCCTGTTTTTATCAACGGATTAGAAAACACTACAAAATCAAGAACTTACGGCATTCGCCTTGGTTTTAATCTGACAGTAGGGCCAAAACTCAATTTTACTTCCGAAGGATCTGTAAATTATGATAATGTGAAGTACTCGCTTCAGACATCCCAAAATCAGAATATGCTGAAATATTCGGCTTTAGCCGGAGTTAAATGGCAATTTGCGAAAAAGACATATTTCGAAAGTAATTTCACATTCACAAAATTCAATAACGAAAATCTAAATTTTAATACAAATGTTCAGCTTCTGAATATCTCCATCAGGCAAGTGCTTGGAAAAAAGAATCGTTTCGAAATACGCTTGGCTGCCATTGATATTCTGAATCAGGACCAATACATCAGGCAGTATGCCAGTCAGAATTACATCGACTATACAGAATCACCCACTCTGGCAAGATATTATATGTTGACAGTGGCGTACAATTTAAGGGGATTTGAAACTAAAAATTCGAAGTAATCATGAAAACAAGATTTTTTATATCTACGATTACACCCATTCTAATTTGCATTAGCCTATTTTTTAGTTTTTTATTTCCTGTAAATATATCAGGGCAGAATATTTCCGGCAATGTTAAGTATACAATAACCCATAATTGGGTCAAGAAATATTCGAGTATTGATTATATTGATAAAGCGGAAATAGAAAAGGATACCTACGTTTGGGCCAATGAGCCCGAGTGGGTCGAAATAAGCACATTATCTTTTAGCCCGGAAGCCTCATTATATAATGAAACAGGCGAAACCAAAAATAAAATGACAAGTAATTATACTTGGCGTAAGCAGGAATATACAATATACCGTAATTTTAAGGAAAATAAGTCGTACGATTTGATACGAACCCTCAATAAGTTATATGTAATAGAAGACTCCATCAAAAGTTATAACTGGAAAATTCTGAACGAAATGCGCGAAATATCGGGGCATATTTGTATGAATGCTTCGATAAGGGATAGCATAAAAAATCAGACAATTATTGCCTGGTTTGCGCTGGACATACCTGTTTCTGCGGGTCCCGACAGATATACGGGCCTGCCGGGATTAATACTGGAAATCAATATAAATAAAGGAGCTTTGGTTATCAGTGCAGAAACAATAACTATTAACCAGGAGCCTCTTGTTGTCGAAAAACCCGTTTATCCCAAAAGAGTAAAACTGATAAAAGAATCCGATTACTACGATTTAATTTCAAAGTATATTGCCGATTCGAAAAAATTAGAAAGAGTTTATTTTTGGGGACTTAGATATTAATTTACATTTGCTACAATCTAAATAAAAACTAACTAAAATAACTTACTCATATGAAAACTATACTGACCTTTACGTTCGCATTCTTACTAATAGTCCAACTATTTGGACAAGAAACCATTAAAGGACTGGTTTCGCAGGGAAACAAATTACATGATCTAGGCAAATACGACGAAGCCATATTAAAATATAAGGCGGCATTAAAATTGGACGAAAACTCAACCCTTGCAAATTATGAGCTTTCCTATACTTATATGACAATCAGACAATATGCTGATGCCGTTAAATACAGCACGAAGGTAATAAAGCAAAATACAGAAAATCAACACGAAGCATATATTGTATTGGGAAGTTCTCTCGACTTGCTTGGTAAACCTGGAAAAGCAATAAAAGCATATGAAGAAGGCTTAAACAAATATCCCAACAGCAATTTACTGAACTTTAACCTGGCGTTGACGTCATTTAACAGCAAGGATTACAATAAGGCTGAGGATGCCGTTATTAAAGCCATACAAGCAAGGCCAACGCATGCAAGCAGTCATATGCTACTCGCCGTTACCATGATAGCCAAAGGTCAGCGGGTAAAATCAGTATTGGCCTTATATTACGCCCTTATGCTCGAACCTAATTCAAAAAGATCATCAGCAAATTATGAAAGTCTGATGTTACAATTAGACCAAGGTGTAGTAAAGAAAGACGAGAAAAATATCAATGTGAACGTCTCATTTAACGAAAATGGGGATAATGAATTTCAAACTGCAGAGGTGATGATTAGCCTGTTAGCCGCATCGAAATTCACTGAAGACAACGAAGGCAAAAGCAAAATGGAATCATTCATTCAAACTACTAAAGGTTTATTTGGCATTTTAGGTGAAATAAAAAAAGAGAATAAAGGTTTTTTCTGGGATTTTTATGTTACGAAATTCTCCGATTTAGTTAAATCAGAGAATAATGAGGCATTTTGCTATTATATATCACAGTCAACAAATTCTGATGAAGTTAAGAATTGGATAAACTCAAATCAAGAAAAGATTGAAAAGCTTAAAGACTGGATAACAAAGAATTAAATTGTTAGGAGAAGCCAGCCCCGTCTATTTGAAAAATCCTGATCATTGTATACTAATTATTCAGTACACAAAGAAAAAAGTCTTGGATAAGAAAGCCGCAGGGCAAACGCATTTAAATCGAAGAACATTAAAATAAAAATAAAAAAATTACGTATTTGCGATGATTCAAGTCGTAT
>PHDH01000070.1:0-1215 GCA_002840935.1 Bacteroidetes bacterium HGW-Bacteroidetes-21
TTCTATTAGTGACATGGGAGCTCCCACCGCCAATGTAATTCTCGTTAACAACAGTTTATGTTACGGTTCACACGACGGTGAAGTATCTTTCACATGTTCAGGAACAGGCACATTATCGTATAACTGGTCCAACGGTATTACAGGACAAGGTAATCCAGTTAATATTTCAATAGACACTCTGCAAGCCGGATCATACACCTATACTGTCACCGATGGAAACTCATGTATTACAACAGGGTCTATAGACATTACCGAACCTTCTCCCATTACAGTAAATGCCAACATTATTCATCCACTCTGTTTTGGACAAAATAACGGAAGCATTAGTCTGACACCTTCTGGTGGAACTGGTCCCTATAGCTACAACTGGGCGCTAGGATCGTCACAGCCCAACCAGATTAATCTTGCTGACGGAAACTACATCGTAACAGTTAGTGATGCAAACAGTTGCGCAATTATTGAAACATTAACATTAATTGAACCCGACAGCATTATTATCGATTACGTTATTTCTCCCATTTCCTGTTTTGGGGATAATAACGGAGCTATAAATACTCAGGTAAGCGGAGGCACACCACCCTACACCTATTCATGGACGGGAGGATATTCCACGCCAGATATTGATAATTTAATCAATGGCACTTATATTCTCTCTATTCTCGATCAGAATAATTGTTCCGAAATGTCATCCATTGACGTAATACAGCCCCAACCACTAGATCTCATTCTGAACTCTTTCAATACACCTTGCCATGGAACGCCTGGTGGAAGTATCATTTTAAATGCGACCGGAGGAACTCAGCCCTATGAGTTTATTTGGGATAACGGAGCAACTACACAAGACATCAACAATATCTATGCAGGTAATTATTGGGTAACTGCCACCGACGATCACGGATGTACTTCAGTAGGATCATCCGGGGTACTCGAACCCGACACCATCATTGTTACTGTAAGCTCCAACACGCTCTTATGCAATGGTGATGAAAACGGCATTATTCAGGTTTATGTCAGTGGAGGCAACCCTTCTTATAACTTCATTTGGAATACCGGAGGTACTGGAACGTATATTGAAAATCTGGATGCAGGAACATATACGGTGACTATTTCTGATGCAAATGCCTGTTCGGTTGTTCAACAATCGATTATCAATGAGCCTGCACCAGTTATTGCTCATGCCACCATTCTTAACGTCATATGCTACGGAACAACGAG
>PHDH01000070.1:1283-16711 GCA_002840935.1 Bacteroidetes bacterium HGW-Bacteroidetes-21
TATGTTTACAATTGGAGTACAGGCGATCAGACTGCAATTATTACAGAACTTGTTGCAGGAAGCTATCATTTAACGGTTAATGACAACAACGGTTGCTTTTTCGACACAATATTTACAGTCACTCAACCTGACAGTTTATGGTATGAAGCTAATTTCCCCGATCTGATGTGCTGGGGTGACAGTTCGGGTTCTATTGCTATCAACACCTATGGTGGGACTCAGCCGTATTCATGGAATTGGTCGAACGGCTATACAGGCAGCACAAACACACAACTTAGTCCCGGGACATATACTTGCACGATTTCTGATGCCCAAGGCTGTTCCTTATCAGACACATTTGTATTAGGCTCTTCCCAACCACTTTCCATAGATCTGGAGGCAGACTTAAACACAGCAACAATACTTGCGACTGTAAATGGAGGAACATTACCTTACGAATATCTTTGGAATAACAATTCAATTGATAGTATGCTTGTTCAGGTTCAGAGCGGATTCTACACAGTAACTGTAACAGATCATTCAGGGTGTACTTCAGAAGCATCGCTTTCCTATTATTTACCATTAGAAATCCCAACTGCCATAACACCGAACGGAGATAATATTAATGACACCTGGGAAGTAAAAGGAATTGCGGCTTATAATGAGGTGGTCATTGAAATTTTTAACCGATGGGGTGACCGTGTTTTCACCTTTAACGGCACTGGATTGGAGTATACTGACAAAACCAAACAATGGGATGGAAACCATAATTCACATGGTATGCCAGCAGGAGTTTATCTCTTTATTCTTAAAATTCAAGAAATTGAAGAACCTTTCCAAGGAACAATTACACTTTTAAGATAAATTGAGGTGAATGATTTTTTTAATCATTTAATAAATCCAATCAAATCATTAATTTTGAATTTTAAAACTAACCATTTTTGATTATGCCAAAAATAAAAATTGCTATTAACGGATTCGGTCGAATCGGACGCAACGTATTTAAAATTGCTTTTGAAAAACAGGATATTGAAATTGTAGGAATTAATGATCTTACAGATACCAAAACCCTGGCTCATCTGCTAAAATATGATTCAACACAAGGTCGTTTTATGGGCACTATTGAAGCTGCTACCGATGGAATTATTGTCGATGGAAAAAAGATTCCTGTACATGCCGAAAGAAAACCTGGACAAATTCCTTGGGTTACAACTCCGGATATTGTCATCGAATCTACTGGTGTTTTCACGTCAAAAGAAAGTGAAAAAGGAGGATATGGAGACCACCTTAAAAACGGAGCAAAAAAAGTATTGCTTACCGTTCCTTCCAAAGATAAAATAGACAGGACTATAGTAATGGGAGTAAATGACAGCGACCTGAAACCCGAAGACCTTTGCGTTTCAAATGCTTCTTGCACTACCAACTGTTTGGCTCCTATTGTAAAAATTCTCCACGATAATTTTGGTCTCGAAAATGGATATATGACGACCATTCATGCTTACACTAACGACCAAATGATATTAGATGCTCCACATAAAGATTTACGTCGTGCAAGAGCAGCTGCAGTCTCTCAGATTCCAACTACTACGGGTGCAGCAAAGACTGTTGGAAAAGTTATACCTGAACTTGCTGGCAAACTCGACGGGATTGCTATTCGTATTCCGACTCCTACCGGCTCATTAGTAGATTTAGTAGCCAATCTTAAAAGGGAAGTTACAATAGAAGAAATCAATCAGGCTGTTAAAAAAGCGGCAGAAACTACGATGAAGGGGATTGTTGAATATACAGAAGATCCGATTGTTTCTGTCGACATTATTCATAATTCTCATTCCAGTATTTTTGACGCACTGAGTACCATGGTCATGGGGAAAACGGTAAAAATTCTTTCTTGGTACGACAATGAATGGGGTTATTCCTGCCGTGTTGTTGACATGCTTCCTATGCTTATGAAATAAGAAGAACTAAAAAAGAGGACAATAGTCCTCTTTTATAAAAACAAAAAAGGCTGCAAATTTTGCAGCCTTTTTTATTTTTTTGCTCAAAATTATTTAGGAGCAACTGCAGTTGAATCAACAGCAAGAGTGTCAGCAGCCTGAGCAGCAGCGATAGAATCCTGAATTCTCTGAGCTTCCATTTCAACTTTCATAATGGAATCCTGTTTCAGTGAATCTAATTTTTTCTGTTCAGCAGCCTGTTCTTCAGCGCTGGGTCCACAAGCTACCATTGCAGCAGCAATACCAAATAATAAGAAAAATTTTTTCATATCAGATTTTTATTTAATTGATTTTCGATGCAAATGTATATAAATTGTTTATTCATTATACTTTTATTTTAAAAAATATTATTACCAATTAATGCGCTGAATTACATGTCATTACACAGTTTTCAAACAAAAATTAAACTAATTGACTATTAAATTTGCAACTAAAAACTCAACATTTTTTCTTAAAATGTTAAATTTATAAAAAAGTCGATGAGGGTATCTTAATAATACATTTATTCAAAATCAATTCTTTGACATTAATTTTTTTTTAATTTTGTATCTAAATAATTTGATATGAAAAAACTTCTGATAGTCTTACTTTTATCAGGTTGGGTACTCTGTGCTTCAGCACAATCAACTAAACAAGAAAAAAAAGTTGAATCTCCTGAACCTTTAAAAGAAATTCAAAAAGAGAATGTTACAGAAGAATCTATTGATAAATCCTTTAAACTAGAAGAAGAAATTGAAAGTCCAAAGACGGGAGAGCCAGTTATTGGGACCGAAGTGTATACTGAACAGGAACAATATAATTACAAAGGTGATTCTAAAAAGAAAAAAGGTAAGAAGAAAAGAGGCGAAGCCAAAAAAGAAAATTTTTAGTGGCTATAGTCGCCTGTCTATACTTCTGTAATTCTCCAGCATAAACCCAGCATCCCCCTCAAAATTCATTTTCGTTAATGCAGCTAACTTCTGAGCTTCAATAACAACAGGAGACTGAGCATATCCCATTCCAACAGCATAATTGAAGAATTTAAGGATTTTAAAAGCATTAAATTTCAAAAAGAATCGTTTATAAAAGGCTTCAAATGAGGACGTATTTTTAATAATCTCCATTATTTCCTTATCAAACTGAATATCGGACATAAAACGACTTAAAATACTTTCCTGTTCAAAATAAGAATCCAAAATGTACACTTGTTCGAGCTTTGAAAAAAAACTTTTCAATTCCAAAAAAAGTTCAAAGGGATAAGTTAGAAATTCAAGTTGTTGCTTTTGTATCATTTTCCCTATAGCAGCTCCGGTACCAAAAGGAACGCGATCGGAAAGCCTGGGAGATGGAACAACCCGGGTTGAATTAATCTCACCATACTTACCATGAGGTATCACTTTAGATAAAAAATAAAAATCTTCACCAGCCTTTTTTTTGTTCATTCCCCCTTGCATACAATATGTATCAGCCCTCACCACAAACGAAGATCCGACGGTATGAAAAGCATAAGGAAAACCTGTATAATACAAAGCTTGTTTGTAATACCTTAAATGTAATTCATATTGAATTATTGCGTCATAAATTGAAGACTCGAATTCTGAACCAGTCATGGGATGTTCAAAATATACAGAAGCTCCATGCATTCGTTGATTTTGAAGAAAAGCAATTTCAATTTCTGAAAGATAATTTGCATCGCAAATGCAGTCAGCATCGAATCCAGCAATAATTCCATCAGGATTTCCTGCCAACAACAGTCTTCTCACCGCTTCATCCATCCCAGTTTTTCTTGCCAAGCCAACACCGGCATCCTTCGCAGGCATATCGCAGATTTCTATCAAGTGAAATCTTCTTTGGATGTGTGTATTATTTGTGATCCAATTTTTAATATTTTCCGCAGTATGGTGATGTTGATTCAATATATCTTGAGTCGCTTCAATAGAATGATTTAAAACAATTAATATTTCAACAGGAAATTTAGTTGAATTACAATTCTTTAATGAATCCAAAGAAGCAATAACATCAGGCTCATTAAAGCAAGGAATAACAATAATTGTATAAAGCTTGTCAGTAGGTGGAATCTGAATAAGCGGAGGATGTAACGAATGCTTCCGAAGGTATTCGGACAGTATCTGCATAAATTATTTAGCTTCTTTGTTCTTCCGATGTTTTTCGTTGAGCAAAGTCACAACTGTATCTGTAATATTCAAATATTCTGCATTTTGCAAAAAAGCGGCAGAATTAAAAATAATTTCGTATTTCTCGGTTTTATTAAATTGCTTAAGAAAAGTAGTGACTGTATCAAGCAGTTGACTTTCGAGTAACTGACCTTCCTGAGCCAATTCCATAGAAACATCATCTTTCCATTTCATAAGATTTTGCTGCTTTGCATATAATTCCTGTTCCTGCTTCTGAGCGCTTTCCTGACTTAAGAATGCATTTGCCTGAACTTTACGTTGGAAATCCTGCGCTTCTTTTTCAAAAGCAGCCATTTTAGAAGACAATTCTGCCTCTTTCTTTTTCTGTTTATCGAGCAATTGTGTTTCCAGTTCATTATAATACTCGTAATTCCGTAGCAAGGAATCGATGTTTATACATGCATATTTATTAGGAATCACAGAATCTACCTCAACATTTAAACTATCATTTGAATTTGAGGTTCCAGATGTTCCGGGGCCACTAAAATGAAGGAAAAATAATACGGCTACAGCTACTATTAATACGGCATTAATAATCAAGGAAATGTTCTTCATATTTTTTTTGTTTAAAGATATTACTTTTTTCTAAACCAATTTTCCAAAAATATCATAATCCTGTGCCTCATCAATCTTCACCTGATAAAATTCCCCGGGCATCAGATAACGAGCCTTTACATAAACTTGATTATCCACTTCGGGAGAATCTGACTCAGTTCTTCCCACATAATACTTCCCCGATTTTCCATCTATCATTACCCGAAACTCTTTGCCAATCATAGCCTGATTATATTCCAACGAAATATTTCGCTGAATTTCCATCAGAATATTTAATCTTTCCTGCTTCACTTTTTGAGGCAGATCGTCCTGTAATTCCCGGGCTGCAAAAGTGCCCTCTTCTTCCGAATAAGTAAATACGCCCAAACGGTTAAACTTCACTTTTTCGACGAAATCGCATAATTCCTGAAACTCTTCTTCAGTTTCTCCAGGGAAACCTGTCATGATGGTAGTTCTTATCGTGATTTCGGGAACAAATTTTCTAATTTTTTCTATCAATGAATAAGTTTGTTCTCCCGTTATTCCACGGCGCATTGATTTTAAAATATGATTACTAATATGTTGAAAAGGGATATCAAGATATTTGCATACTTTGGAATTATCACGCATTTCTATCAGTAAATCCTCAGGAAATTTATAGGGATAAGCATAATGTAATCGTATCCAATCTATACCTTTAATAGTAGACAACGACTGGACCAATTTTGTGATCTGGCTTTTGCCATTCAGATCAAGACCATAAGAAGTCAGGTCCTGTGCAATAAGTATCAACTCTTTCACTCCTTTGCCTGCGAGCATTCTTGCTTCTATCATCAATTCATTCAAAGGTAATGAGTGTAGTTTTCCACGTATCAATGGTATCGCACAAAAGCTGCACAAACGATTACAACCTTCTGAAATCTTTAAATAGGCATAATGACCCGGCGTAGTAACAATTCTTTCACCCACCAATGTTTTATACTCAGATTTTGAGATATAACTTACGATTTGTTGAAATGCTTCGGTTCCTTCGAATAAATCTACTTCGCTTAATTCCTTTTGCAAGTCATTACGATATCTTTGACTCAGGCAACCCCAAACGATAATTTTGCCAGCGTAACCGGCTTTTCTAAGTTCTATAGCTTCAAGAATTGTATTAATGGACTCTTCTTTGGCATCATGTATAAAACCGCAAGTATTTATTAATATAAAATCAGCATAATTTTTGGAATCGGTAAACTCCAAATGATAAAAAGAAGGATTAAAATAGGCCGCCAGTTTTTCTGTATCTACCAGGTTTTTTGAACAACCCAGCGTAATAAAACGTATGGTTTTCTTTGCTGGCATGCTATTTAGCTGAACAATGAATCAACAAATTCGAATTTATTAAATATCTGCAGATCCTCCATTTTTTCGCCAATCCCAATATATTTCACGGGGACATTAAAACGGTCGGAAATACCTATAACAACACCACCTTTGGCGGTCCCATCCAATTTAGTAATACATAGCGCATTGACTTCAGTGGCTTTAGTAAACTGTTCTGCCTGCTCAAAAGCATTCTGCCCTGTTGATCCGTCAAGCACCAGAAGTATTTCATGAGGCGCATCAGGAATAACTTTCTGCATCACCTTTTTCACTTTTGACAGTTCACTCATCAAATTAATTTTATTGTGTAATCTGCCAGCAGTATCAATAATCACGACATCTGCTTCACTCTTCACCGCTGATGATAGAGTATCGTAGGCTACAGAAGCGGGATCTGACCCCATATGCTGTTTTACAATATCAACACCAGTACGTTCTGCCCATATGGTAAGTTGATCTATGGCTGCTGCCCTGAAAGTATCGGCGGCGCCAAGACAAACTTTTTTACCTGATTTTTTATAATGGTAGGCCAGTTTTCCGATAGTAGTGGTTTTCCCTACACCATTTACCCCGACCACCATAATAACATAAGGTTTTTTGCCGGTATTAGAAACAGAATCAAAACTACCATCCGTAATTTCTCCGGATAACATTTCAGCAATCTCTTCCTTTAGCACCTGGTTTAACTCAGAAGTATTCAGCACCTTATCGCGCTTAACCCGATCTTCAATTCGTTTAATAATCTTTAAGGTCGTTTCAACTCCAACATCAGATGAAACCAAAACTTCTTCGAGATTATCCAGCACTTCGTCATCGACCTTGGATTTACCAACGACGGCCCTTGTTAAACGAGAAAAGAAACTTTCCTTTGTTTTTTCAAGTCCCTTATTCAGGTTTTCCTTTTTATCCTTCGAAAAAAAACTAAAAAGTGCCATTATCCATTTTATTAAAACAGTAAAGCTTTCCTCATTGATATGAAGAAAGCTCCACTGCTATATTGTCAGAGACTATTTCTTCTGATCAGCAAGAAAATCCTTCACTTTATCGTTCAGGATAAAATCTTCCTTAAATTCGTAAGCTCCGCTTTTTTGTGATCTAACCATACGGATTACTTTAGTAACACCTTTGGTTTCACCGGCAGCTTTATACGCAGCAACTACTTTCTTTGCCATATTCTAGTATTATTTAATTTCTTTGTGAACTGTTACTTTCTTGAGGTAAGGATTGTATTTTTTCAATTCCATTCTCTCAACGGTGTTCTTACGGTTTTTCACGGTAATATAACGTGACATTCCCGGTACTCCGGATTCTTTCTGTTGGGTGCATTCGAGTATAACTTGTACTCTGTTGCCTTTTGCTTTTTTTGCCATAATTTATTCCTCCGGATATTAAACTTTCTTCATGTAACCTTTGGCCTGAGCATCCTTAATGGCTGCTCTCAACCCTTTTTTATTAATGGTTCTGATTCCATTGGCTGACACCCTAAGGGTTACCCAACGATTTTCATCTTCCAAAAAGAATTTCTTATCAAAGAGATTGGGGTAAAAACGCCTGATAGTGCGATTGTTGGCATGGGATACATTGTTCCCTTTAATTGAACTCTTTCCTGTTATCTGACAAATGCGTGACATAATTATTATTTTTCCAAATTGGGCTGCAAAATACGGAAAAAAAAATCACAATTAAAAATATTTTCCCAGTTTTTTTATCAGGATGTGATTTAAGCCGGTCAATCGACCGTACACACACACTATTTAAGCATCCGAGTCAGCCCAAAAATAAATTTTCATACAAATTTATGGAATTATTCTTTTCGTGCATCTCTATATCAAATAAACAATTTAAAACCTATCCTTATGAAAACATTATTTTTAATCATGAGTTTTATTGGAAGCAGCTGGTGGCTGATGGTTTCCAATACCGCAGGAATCAAAGGTACAATTACAGATGCCAATGATGGTTCTGCTATCCCTTTTGCCAAAATTCAACTTTTTACCGGAGGCAATTCGGTTACGTCAACGGTAACAGACGTTTCCGGAAACTACTACATGAAGTCACTTCCGGCAGGAAAATATACGATGAAAGTAATGTGTGTTGGTTACGACAATTTTTCACAATCCGCTTTCACCTTAGCCGACGGTGAGCAAAAAGTTATCAATATGAAGCTCAAAGCATCGACACAAAAACTGGAGGAGGTAGAAGTAAGGGAATTTAAGTCAAGTGTTTCCAGAGATTATGCAAAATGCGAATCCGGGAGTGCCTATAATATGAGTATTGCCACCGTTGGCGATATGCCCTACGTAGATTACAATACAGAAAATTATGATGTGGTAAATGAAAATAATTTTAAAGATGCTGTTGGTAATCCACTCTCGACTTTCTCTATTGATGTCGACAGAGCTTCCTACTCAAACGTACGTCGTTTTTTGACCACCAATCAAATGCCTGTAAAAGATGCAGTAAGAATTGAGGAACTCATTAACTATTTTGATTACAACTATCCTCAGCCCAAAGACGACAAACCATTTTCTGTAAATCTGGAAGGTGGCCCTTGCCCCTGGAACCCTGCACATCAGTTGGTAATGATTGGTCTCCAAGGTAAAAAAGTTGAAACGGAAAATATCCCCAATGGCAATCTGGTATTCTTAATCGATGTTTCCGGCTCTATGGGTTCGGCCAACAAATTACCCCTATTGAAACAAACATTAAAAATTCTTATCGACAATCTTCGCGACGAAGACAGAGTCGCCATTGTTGTCTATGCAGGAGCAGCAGGTTGTGTTTTAGAATCGACCCCCGGAAGCAAGAAAGAAAGAATCCGTGAAGCCTTAGATCAACTTCAATCAGGTGGCAGTACTGCAGGTGGAGCAGGCATCAATCTGGCGTACAAAATTGCCAAGGAAAACTACATCCCCGGCGGAAATAACAGAGTAATTCTGGCTACCGACGGCGACTTTAACACAGGTGCCAGCAGCGATGCCGAAATGGTTCGTCTGATCGAAGAAAAAAGAAAAGACGGTGTATACCTTACTATTTTAGGTTACGGTATGGGTAATTACAAAGACTCAAAAATGGAGCAACTTTCAAACGCTGGGAACGGCAACTATTATTACATTGACAATATTATGGAAGGCAACAAAGTCTTTGGAAAAGAACTTTGGGGTACTTTATTCACCATTGCTAATGATGTAAAAATACAGGTCGAATTCAACCCCAACAAAATTAAAGGCTATCGTCTAATTGGTTACGAAAACAGGCTGTTGAATAAGGAAGACTTTAATAACGACCAGAAAGATGCCGGCGAAATTGGTTCTGGCCATACCGTTACCGCTTTATACGAAATCATTCCTGCCAACTCCGAAGAAACCATCCCTGGTGTAGATCCTCTCAAATACCAGAAACAGCAAGTGGTTACTTCCAGCGAATATATGACCGTGAAAATACGCTACAAAACCCTCGGAGAAGCTACCAGTAAGCTCATGGAAAATATACTCAAGGACAGTCATTTTACTACTAAAAACTCCATTAACTTTAATCTGGCATGTTCCGTAGCTGAGTTCGGGATGATGTTACGCAATTCCGAACACAAAGGTCAAGCTACATGGAAAAATGTAAAAGAACTGGCTTATAACGGAAAAGGCGAAGACAGTGATGGATATCGAAGCGAATATATAAAGCTGGTAGAGACAGCTGAACTACTTTCCAAATAGGTTGAGGCGGCCCTCCTCTCCTACCCCTTCGGGACTTGTACTGAAGGGGTTTTTTGATTATTTTCAATTCTGTTGTTCATCTTTACCTTAAGTCTTACTTCAATATTTCGCCCACAGACAAAACACCTTGCATAAAACACATTACAAACTTTTAATTACACAATTTTTGAGACTGTTTTGGAATTTATCAATTGTAAGATAATTAGGATATTATTAACTTCATTGTTTTTCTCTTTCCATTCCCAATGCAGTCATCCTGAGTCCGCCAAAGGCGGATCGAAGGAAATGCACGCCTCCCCCACATGCTATTGAGTCCGCCAATTGGCGGACTCAATATGACCCCTACTTATAGTGTCTTATGAATAAAAAGTATTAAAATCAAAACAGTTTCGAACTCTTTAGAGAACACCTTTGTGGATAAATCCATTGTAACTAATAGACTAAGCTCAAAGCAAATCTTCGCATCGAGTATCCAACATTTAAATTATTCACTCAATTTGAAAACTTATGAATTATTATTACAAATTTAAAAAAAATGTTTAAAAATATGTTGTATTTAAAAAAATGCGTATATTTGCAGACCGGGAAGTCGGTTTGTTAGATTAATAAAATGAACGATACGAAAGAAAGAATACTATTTATTGCATTGAAGTTTTTCTTAGTTAAACCTTATACTGAGGTTACCATGCGGGAAATTCTTGATGCGTCAGGTTTATCAAAAGGAGGATTTTATCATCATTTTGAAAGTAAAGAGCAGCTTTATAAGGAGGTCGTTGATAAGTATTTAATGGTATCTTTAATAGAAGAGATTAATATTTATCATAAAAATCATACTTCATTGTCATTTAAAGAGTTTGGCCCTGCATATTTAGGAAACATGTTAACTATAGCATATTCTAGTCTTAAAAAAGTAGGATTAAAAGTTGATGAAGTAAACTTTTACTTAATCATGTTTGACATGATGAAATATTATGATGGTTTTATTGATATCATGAATGAAATGCATGATAAAGAAGTGCATATGTTAACATCTATTATTGAAAATGCAAAGACTTGTGGAGAAATTAAAAAGGAACTGGATAGTCTTTCTTTAGCAAATCATTTTCATGCACTTATGCACGGCATTAGTGTTCTTACAATATTAGATGTAAATATGGAAAATGCTTTCGACAGAATTAATGACCTTTTTAATGAGTTTTACAAAATGATTAGAACATAATTTTTTTTCTCAAAACACAAACCGGGGCGTCGGTTTGTAATGCATTTTTTTCACACAGATAAAGTAATATTCAAGTCTGTGTTTTTTTAAAAGAAATAATAGACCGACATCCCGGTCTGTAATAATAATAACTAAATTGATTGATAATGAAAACTTCAAAAAAAACAACATTTAAAACTTTCCTTCTCTTCTCGGGATGGATGCTAATAGCGCAATATGCTATAAGTCAAACAAAAGACTCAATAATAAGTTTAAACACATGTATTGAATTATGTATTAAAAACAATTTGAAACTACAACAAGCCAATCTCGAAACGAAAAAGCTACAATATCTATACAAAGAGGCTATAGGTACAGGATTTCCGCAAATAAAGGGATATGGTTCAATGGATGACTGTTTTGAGATACCAACAACATTAATACCAGGAGATTTACTTGGGCAACCAGGCACTATCCTTCCCGTTAAAATGGGCGCTCAGTATAACTCAAGTGTTGGGATAGAGGCCGGTCAAATAATATACAACCGTTCATATTTTTTGTCATTAAAACTATTTAGGAAATCATATAATTTAAGCAATCTAAATCTCCAAAAAGTTAAAGAGGAATTGGCTTATAATGTTGCTCAAATCTATTTTATTATTCAATATTCTAATCATCAGTTAGCATTGCTTGACTCAAGTATTACCTCAATAGAAAAGGTATATAAGATTGCAAAGCAAAATTTCAATAACGGCCAAATCCTTAAAATTGATCTTGATAGGGTTAGCGTTGCGGCTGGCAATCTAGAAGCAGAAAAGGCAAATCTGATATCGATAAATAAACAACAACTAAACATGCTAAAACTTCTTATTGGAATGAAACTTAACGAGTCACTCACACTTTCAGGAAATAATGAAAACTTCGAAACAATTTTGAATTTGAGTGATTCGACATTCAGTTCTAATACAGAAGTAGCTATTATTGAGCAACAAACAGAATTGGCAAAAATCAATTTAAAACTTTCCCAATCCGAATATTTGCCATCGCTTACAGGTTATTTTAGTTATGGGTTTCAAGCTCAATGCGAAAAATTCGATGCCTTAAACAATAGCAAAAATTGGAATAACACCGGATTTGTTGGACTTAAACTTTACATTCCAATTTTTAAGGGATTTCAAATTGAGAATAAAATAAGTCAAAATAAAATTGAAATTGAACAGTCAGTTATTGGAATATCGGATATTAAAAACGAGTTAAATCTAAACTATTTGAATGCCGTAGAGAAATATAAGGCCAGTAAAATAGCATCCGAAAAAGCTTACAATAACATGATTCTGTCTAAAAACATTTATGAAGTAACCTGCGATTTGTATCAACAAGGAATAAAGTCCTTAACAGACGCATTAAATGCTCAAACAGAATATCATACCTCTCAATTATCATGGTATCAAACCTTACTTCAATCAAAAATTATTGAACTGGAAATATTGAAAACGAATGACGGAATTCGTTCACTTTTTATAACTCTTTAAAAAAACCATTTTATGAAAACATCAAAAATAATCATCATCATCCTCTTCGTAATTGCTACCATATTAGGCATTGCATATAAATTATATGATGTAAAAACAAAAAAAATAGAGGAGATTAACTTGGTGAAAGAATCTAAATCTGCAACCCCCGTTAAGACAGTTACAGTAGAGCTTTCAAGTGTTAATAAAGATTTCACTTATCAGGGCAGTTTTGAACCGTTTTGTGAAGTAACTATTTCATCAGAATCCTCTGGTAAAATAATCAATTATGCAGTGAATGAAGGTGATTTCGTTAATGAAGGAAGCATAATTGCAAATCTTGACAATGATATTTCAGGATACCAACTTGAATCGGCTGAGGCTGTTTACTTAAAAGCTCAAAAAGACATGTATCGTTTTGAAAAGCTCTCGACTTGCGAAGCAGTTACTGAACAGCAAATGGATGAAATGAAGCTTGCATTAGTCAATTCAAAATGCAACTATTTTATTCTTAAGAAACAACACGAAAACGCTTCGATGAAAGCACCAATTTCGGGAACAATAAGCAAAGTATATTTTAAAAAAGGTAGTCTAGTTGCGCCTGGAAGTCCAGTTATAGACCTCATTGATACGCGGAAAATGAAGTTTAATGCCAAATTTTCTGCATCAGATCTTTGCAACATACACATAAATCAAAAAGTATTATTAACCACAGATTTATATCCTGACGTTATATATAATGGGGTAATAAAAATGATAAGTGTAAAACCCGACAATTCGAAACGATATTTGGTAGAAGCAGAAGTAGAAAACAACACCGACAAACCACTTTTATCCGGTATTGATGGACTCATTCATGTAAAAAACTTAGGAAAACCTAGTCTTGTAATTCCAAGAAACTGTATTATTGGAAGTATGGTTCAACCAATGGTTTACGTTGTCAAAAAAAATCAAGTAGAACTTCGAAAGATAAATATTTCAAGCATTATCGATCATCAAGTAATTGTTCTAAGTGGTCTTACTGTAGGGGAAAAAGTTGTTCTCTCGGGTCAAATAAACCTTGTAGACAAAGCTAAAATCGTAGAATAGAGTAATCAATCTAATATAATTTTTATGAATATCACAGAAATATCCATTAAGCGTCCAACAATCATTGTTGTCATTTTTGCAGTCCTTACTTTTTTGGGAATATTTAGTTATAAGCAGCTTAACTACGAGCTTTTACCTAATTTCGCAATGCCTGTAATAAATATTATTACAATTTACCCAGGTGCATCTTCAGAAGAAGTTGAAAATTCGGTAAGCAAAAAAATCGAAGATGCGGTTTCAACTACTGAAAATATTGACAATGTTAAATCATTTTCACAGGAGAGTATTTCATACGTTATTATCGAGTTTAAACCATCAACCAATGTGGATGATGCCATACAGATAGTACAACGAAAAATCAATGCAATACAATCGCAATTACCGGAAGGAGTTGAATCTCCTTCTATTACAAAATTTGGCATAAGTGATTTTCCAATAATGAACATTACTGTATCTGCAAACATAAATTCTACAGAACTATATGATTTAATAAAAAACCGAATAAGTCCAGAACTTAATGGTATTAAGGGCGTTGGAGATATAATTATTACAGGTGGGGAAGAAAGAGAAATTTGTGTAAGTATTAATTCTGCTAAATTGGAAAAGCATAATCTTTCTCTTTTACAGGTTACACAATCAATACTTACAGCCAACTCAGATTTTCCAACTGGGAAAATAAAGGACACATCTCAACAAATGCAAATACGTTTGTCGGGTAAATATAAAAGCTTAACAGAAATTGAAAACCATGTAATTACATTTCAAGACAACAACTCCCCAATTCTAGTAAAAGATATTGCAAAAGTTTATGATTCACGAAAAGAAATCCAGAATATTAACCGCCATCATGGAATTAATGTTATTGGTTTACAAGTAAAGAAACAAGGAGACGCAAACACTGTTGAAGTCAGCAAAAGAACAACCAAAAAGCTCTCACAACTTGAATTATTATACAAAAATCAAGGATTAAAATTCAATATAATTAGCGATCAATCGATCTTTACTCTTGAAGCCGCTGATGCAGTAATGACAGATTTATTTCTTGCAATTCTTCTTGTAGCATTAGTTATGCTTGTTTTTCTGCATAGTATCCGAAATTCATTTATTGTAATGATTGCAATTCCAGCATCTATTGTTTCGACATTTATAGCAATGTATTTACTTGATTATTCATTAAACATGATGTCGTTACTGGCTTTATCCCTTTCGGTAGGAATTCTGGTAGATGACTCCATTGTAGTAATTGAAAATATATACCGCCATTTAGAAAAAGGAAAAGATGAAGTAACTGCGGCAATAAATGGCAGAAATGAAATTGGTTTTACAGCGTTATCTATTACACTTGTTGATGTTGTTGTATTTTTACCAATGTCAATGGCTGAAAGTATTGTTTCCGGTGTAATCCGTCAATTTGCTTTAGTAATTGTTGTTGCAACCTTAATCAGTCTTTTTGTTTCCTTTACAATTACACCATTACTTGCTTCTCGCATAGCCAAACTAGAACAAATTAAAAACAATTCTTTTTTCAAAATATTTATTGACTATTTTGAAATGCTTCTAACGCGCTTCGCAAACTGGCTTCAAACCATATTACGATGGACATTTCGCCATAAAGCAATAACAATGATTGCTACTACAATAATATTTTTTAGCTCATTATCGCTTCTTACTTTTGGATTTATTGGAACCGAATTTATTGACATGGGAGATAGGGGCGAAATAATAATACAAATGGAATTACCAAAAAATGCAACGTTAAAACAGACTACTTTGGCGGCTTTTCAGGTAGAACAGATCATTCAGAATAAACCAGAAGTTTCAGATTTTTCGACACAGATCGGAGGCACTTCTGATATGGTAGATATTTCATC
>PHDH01000071.1 GCA_002840935.1 Bacteroidetes bacterium HGW-Bacteroidetes-21
CATGTGTCTGAAATGTTATAAACCTTGCAAATTTAACTAATATAAAGGTTTTTAAGGAAATTGTTTATCAACAAAGAAATTAACAGGTTTGGGAGGGTGGTCTTAACTTGTATAACCTTAAAGATAAAAATCTAGAATTTGTTCGGAATTCAAGACAGACATTTGGAATCCTCAAACTTTAAATAGCTGGAACTAAGTAAAAATTATGAGGTTATATTTTGATGCCGGATCTACGCTTAATGTATGTTTAAGAATTTTTGTAACACATGTTCCGTTCGGTATGACGTATGGTCTTTAGATTTGACAACTTTTATAAAGTTGTCAAATCTCTTGCTCCAACCAAATGACGCATGGTCTTTAGATTTCAAGTTTTAGTTTCACCGCAATTTCCTGAATTGAGCTCCATGTTTTATCCAGAACGGGGATTCCTTCGACGGAATATTTGTTTTCATTCCTCAATTCTGGTTCGCCGGGGATAAATACTTCGGAGTGACCTTCGGCAGGTTTAGCCTGTTTAAAAGTTTCTATCCATTTCTCCATGTCGCGTGTGAAGTCGGATGCCGGACGGAAAGCGTCTATTCTGAATGCGCCGAAAAAATGTCCCAACCCTTTGCCGGGCTGATTCTCGGGTATGGGCAGATACGGAATTTGTGGTGGAACAAAAGGTCCAAAATTGGCGCCACCAATAACGGACGAAAAAATGTCGACCAACGCACCCATGCAATAACCTTTGTGACTGCCATGTTCGTAGTCGCCACCCAGAGGAAGAATGGCGCCACCATCTTTTAAAATGGCAGGATCGTCCGACGAATATCCTTTTTTATCCTGTACAAAGCCGGCAGGCGCTTTCAGACCTTTTTTTTCCATCATGGCAAGTTTCCCACGCGCTATGGGTGTGGTGGCGAAGTCAGCTACAAAAGGCGGATATTTGCCCGCAGGTATGGCCACGGCTAGAGGATTGGTGCCCAGAAAACGGCTGACCGAAAAAGTGGGTGCTACCAAAGGATTGGCATTGGTAGAGGAAATACCTATCATGTTATTTTTCAATGCCATCATAGCGTAAAAACCGGCTATGCCATAGTGGTTGGAATTATTGACACTGACCCAGCCCGATCCGCAGGTCTTGGCTTTTTCTATGGCCAAATTCATTGCCATATAGCCCGGAATCATTCCAAAGGCATTGTCCCCGTCGATGGTAGCGGTAGACGGCGTTTCATGTACGACTTTTGGCTTTGGTTGTATGTTGATTCTCCGGGCTTCGTACATTGCCATATAATCGATAATGCGGGCAATGCCGTGCGAGGGAATTCCTCTTAATTCGGCAGCGATGAGTACGTCGGCAATGAGAATTGCGTCAGTTCTGCTGCAGCCAATAGCAACGAAAAGGTCGCGTGTAGTCTCGTGCAGCTTTTGGTAGTTGATTAGAATGTTAGTCATGGCTTATTTCTTTTTGTGTGTTTGAGTAGCACTAGCTTGAGCAGTGGGCATGAGCAATAAATCATTCACATTGACGTGGGGTGGTCGGGTCACGGCAAAGATTATAGCTTCGGCTACATCAACTGCATTCAGAGGAGTAATTCCGTCGTATACGCTTTTAGCTCTTTTACTGTCGCCATGAAATCTCACCAGCGAAAATTCTGTCTCTACCATGCCCGGTGCGATATTGGTGACTTTAATGCCATGTTCGAGCATATCCACCCGCATTGCCTTTGACAGAGCATCTACGGCGTGTTTCGAGGCACAATAGACATTGCCGAGAGGGTAGACTTCTTTTCCGGCTACCGAACTTATGTTTACAATGTGTCCTTTTTTTCGTTTTACCATCATGGGAGCTACAAGTCGAGTAATGTACAAAAGTCCTTTGACATTGGTGTCAATCATTTTTTCCCAGTCTTCGAAATCGCCGTTTTGTATACTGTCTAATCCGGATGCCAGCCCGGCGTTGTTTACCAAAACATCTATAGCAGTCCATTCTTTGGGTAAGGAGGAAATGGCTTTCTCGACTTCGGCTTTTTTTGTAATATCGAAGCTAAGACAGAGGACTTTAATCTTTTTACCGAGTTTTTTCTCAAGACTCTTGAGCTTAGCTGTTCTGCGTCCTGTGATGATCAGATTATAGTTGTTTTCTGCCATTAATATGGCAGTAGCTTCACCAATGCCTGATGTAGCACCAGTAATGAGCGCTGTTTTATTCATGTGATTTTGGTTTAAAAGGTAAAAGATGAATGATTTTTTCTTTGTTGATAAAGAGAAGGATTATCATGACAAAGAAAGGAAAGGCCGGAATTTTATATCGCACTATGGCGCCAAGAACAGGTGTTGTCATGCCTATCAAAGTAAATAATATGAGGGAGAAAGAAATACAAAACATAAGGAAGGGAAATATTTCCTTTTCAGGTTTTTTGACGGGAAAAATGATAGCGACAATAATTAGCAGCAAAATGAAGATGTTCTCGAAAAATGCAGGCCACATAATGATGGAGCTGATATCGCCCGGTGTTGGTCGAATAATTACATTATATAAAGCGTTGGGTACATTTTTGATAATTCCTATTGTGCTTGGTTCTATCAATGGTAGATCAATTTTACTGCCCACAGAATCAACTGAATTAATAAAATTTACAAAGTCGTGCTGTTTCTGAGAAAGGATCTGCGGCAGATCGTAGCTACTGAAATACTTAGTATTGAATAATAGAGTGACGAGGAGAATGTGTACGATAGCCAGCGAGAGCCACATATTAATACGAGGAAAACGACGAACCATGAAAAAAGTAATGACTCCGGGTAACATGGCAAATAAAACATAAAACTTAGAAAGCATTAAAATAAGGATCGCTAGCAAGAGGCCGGGAATAAATTTAAACTGATAGGTCTGTATAAAGTTAAACGTCGAATAAATGAAGAGCCCCAGTCCGAGAAAGACCAATCCTTCTTTCAGTACACCCGACGACCAAAAAATGACGGAAGGAAGAAGAAATATTACGATGAGGAGTTCATTCTTTTTATTTTTAAAAAACTGTATACAAGCTTTGTAAATGTATATCAAGCCTGTAAAAGAAATGAAAGACATAAAAACCGTGTGAACATTGAAATACTGAAAAGAGAATAGTTGGATAAGTGCATTGAAGCGGATGATAGTGCGGTTGTCATTATACAAATCGTAATTGTGATTCTTCACCCAAAAGTTCATTTGTTCGTAATACTTGTACAAATGGGGAGAGTCGGATTCCCAGCCTGTAAGCATACGAAGATAGTCTCCGGGATTATCATATACAGCTGAAAAAAGCACATTAGAATCCTTGAAATAGTTAAAGATATCGGCACTTTCAGTGGTTTTGTAATACTTCAGGTAGATGAAATACATGGCAACCCCTGCTAATACTTTGAGAAGAAAAAGTCCTCCAATAAAATAAAACGAGATGCCGGGAATTTTATAAAAAGACGAAAACCGGATGATAATCAGGAAGACAATAACATATGCAGAAACTAGAAGTAATTCCATGGAGCTTTCAAAAAAAAACAAATATAGTATGCAATACTAAGAAATGTAAATTAAATTTTAAGTTCTTTAAGACTTTCTTTAACACATATGTTATTTATTGTATGTAATTTTGAATCATTCTAAATAATATATTATGAACAACGCAATATTTAATTATGGTTATCCTGATAATGAACCCGTAAAGGATTATAAACCCGGATCAAAAGAGAAAAAAGATTTATTGGAAGCCATTTCGAAAATGAAGGAAAATATTTTTGATATTCCAGTTATTATTGGAGGGAAAGAAATAAGAACGGGAAAAACGTCTCCAATAATTATGCCTCACGACCATGCTGTTAGTTTGGGGCAGTACCATCTGGCCAGTGAAGCTGATGTTCAGTTGGCTATTGAAACTGCTCTTGAGGCTCATAAGCAGTGGTCGGAAGTCTCTTGGGTCGAAAGAGTTTCGGTGATGCTGAAAATTGCTGAACTGATTGCCGGTAAATATCGTTACATTTTGAATGCAGCCACGATGCTGGGACAGAGTAAGTCGGTATATCAGTCGGAGATTGATGCAGTTTGCGAAACGGTTGATTTTATCAAGTTCAATTCCTATTACCTCAATCAGATTTATCAGGGACAGCCTCACAATGCGCCGGCAACGATAAACCGGCTCGAATACCGTGCCTTGGAAGGTTTTGTCTATGCTATTTCCCCCTTTAACTTTACCTCCATAGCAGCAAACTTAGCACTGGCTCCAGCGTTGATGGGGAATACGGTGTTATGGAAGCCTTCATCCACATCGGTGCTTTCCAATTTCATCCTCATGCAAATATATAAGGAAGCAGGTTTACCAGATGGCGTAATTAATTTTTTACCGGGCAGTGGCTCAGAAATCAGTAATATCGTTTTGCATCATCCCATGCTTGCAGGAATTCATTTCACCGGATCGACCCAGGTCTTTAAAGGTTTATGGAAGCAGACTGCGCAAAATCTGGATATCTATCGCTCCTATCCTCGTTTGGTAGGGGAGACAGGAGGCAAGGACTTTATCTTCGTTCACAATTCGGCAGTCCCAGAAGAAGTCGCAACTGCCATGGTACGTGGGGCATTTGAAAATCAGGGACAGAAATGCTCTGCGGCATCCAGGGCATATATACCTAAGTCGTTGTGGCCCGAAATTCATGCTTTGGTAGAAAAAATGTATCATGAAATAAAGATGGGAGACGTGGAAGATTTTTCAAACTTCGTGAATGCGGTCATCGATCAATCGGCTTATGATAAAATAATGTATTATATAGAGGAAGCGACCAAGGATCCGGGAACAAAAATTCTGTTTGGAGGAAAAGGAGATAAGTCTAAAGGATATTTTATCGAACCTACGATGATTCTGACAGATAAACATGACTCATTAACCATGTCTGAAGAAATATTTGGTCCGGTATTAACGATTTACCTTTACGAAGACGAGGATTTTGAAAAGACGATGGAAATTTGCGATCAGACTTCACCTTATGCATTAACAGGTTCTGTTTTTGCCATAGATAGATATGCTTTAGAGCAAGCAAAAAAGACACTTAAATATGCGGCTGGAAATTTTTATCTTAATGATAAGCCTACAGGAGCTGTGGTCGGACAGCAGCCTTTTGGAGGTAGCCGTCAGTCGGGAACAAATGATAAAGCCGGGAGTTATTTGAATTTGTTGAGATGGACAAGTCCACGTACCATCAAAGAAAATCTTACGCCACCAGCTAATTTTATTTACCCTTTTATGAAGAAAGATTCTTGTACGTCTTCAAAGACTTAAGTGTGACAAGCAAAATTTGTTGTTTATAATTTGTAGAGAATATAAAAAACATGTATTTTTGACTATTAAATACATGTTTCTTATGGCAACTTTTGAACACAACTTTTTTTATCTCTGTCCCCACTGTAAAGGACATTTACGTCTTGCAAATGAGATTGTTTTTTTAACCAAGACCAATACGGGTTTATCAGGACTAGTTCTGTTGAATCCTAAGATAGGTGATTACAATGTAATTGTTGATCCTAAGTTGCAATATGCGCCCGGAGAACATGTGAATTTCATTTGCCCAATATGTTATGAGAATCTGGATGCCAAAGAACGTGGTGCTAATTTAGCTCATGTAATTCGTGTCGACAGAGAAGGAAAAGAATCGCAAGTCTATTTTTCTAAGATAGTAGGTGAAAAATGTACTTATAAAGTCGAGGATGGCAAAGTCGAATCTTATGGAGACGATGCCAATAATTATAAGGATCTTTTTTAATAGAAGCTTGTAATTAGGCTTTTAGAAACAGAGCAGGTGTCCTGTAATTTTCCGCTGACTTAATTCAAAGGCAGGGAAGGGTAACTTCAAAATATTAATGGTTTTAAATAGACTTTTTAGTATTTTATTGTTTGTTTTAATGGCGCTAAAGTTGATGTCTGCTGACAAATAATATTGACGATATCTTTCAAAATTGATTTCTTCGACCTGACCATTGGGTATAGTCTGATTCCCTGAAATTAGACCATTTGCGCCATAACCAATGGATAGACAAATCCATCCGGGAATTTTTTGATGAATTCTTTGTAAGGGGAAAGACAGCCAGTACGTTTGTCCGTTATAGTCCTTTAATATGTTTTCTGACAGCGTAGAGCCTAGAGCATCTGGGCGGTAGGTGTAATAATCTGAGCGTAAAAAAGAGAATTTTGGGATTATCCATTGTTCATCGCCCAATGCTTTTTGTATAGTAAATAAGGAAGTTCCACTTAAGTTTGCCAGTAAATCGCCCCAGGAAGCTCCCCATTTAGCCGAAAAACCATCAAAAACTTCAATGGAAGCCATGGCAATTTGCGAAGATAAACTGGCGTAGATTAACGCATTTTTTCTGGAATAACCCGCATATTCAAATCCCCTGAACAAGGCCGAACTCAGTTGATACGCCGAAAATGAATGTCCACATTTATCCATTTGTAGCCATTCCTTATTGTCGTTAAACCAGTGAAACCCTGCTTTGTCGTATTTGCTATACCATGTATAACTCAGAGCCGACAACGAACCAGCATATGTTACACCTGCAGTAGTGAAGAAAATGGCTTTTTGTCTTTTATAGGATAAAGAGTCGCTCTGACCCATCAAGGGGGTTGTGACAAAACTGAGAAGAAAAAACCAAATTGGGGCGAAGGACTTCAAATTAAGATTTTTTTGCTAAGATATTTATTTCGTAGCAATAATGATTCATATTTTATTGGTAAATTGGCTTAAAAAAATGGCCGATACAAATTCACATAATAATAAAGCGTTAAAGATAAATCTGGACGATACGGTGTTTGGAACTTTTGCCGAAATTGGTGGAGGGCAGGAGACTTCCGCAATGTTTTTCAGAGTCGGTGGAGCATCTGGAACGGTTGCCAAGACCATTTGCGCTTACCATAAGTCATTCAGCGATTCATTATATAACCAGGGGAATAAATCCGGTCGGTATGTGAGTGAGGGCAGACTCCGAAAAATGCTGGAAAAAGAGTATGCTGAACTGGATTTGCATCTGGCGAAACAAGACGAAAGTAGCCAGAGAATCTTTGCCTTTGCTAATACGGTCGAAACTATCAATTTTAGGAAAGACAATCAAGGGCATGGATGGGTTGGAATAAGATTCAGATTAGAAAGTTCCGGGAATATAAACGATGTGATTTTACATGTAAATCTGCACGAAAAGGAAAGTGTTCAGCAGCAAATTACTTTAGGTATTTTAGGCGTTAACCTTATTTATGGAGTTTATCATTATGCGTCTCAACCTGAAGTCTTGCTAAAGTCTCTGATGGATAACATTCCTGCTGACAGTCTCGAGATAAATATGATACGCATGGAGGGACCAGACTTCCAGCATGTCGACAACAGAATTTTAAGCGTTCAGTTAGTTAAGAATGGAATGACTCCTTTGGCAATATTTGACAGGAATGGAAACACGCAGCAACCTGGCGATATGCTTTATAAAAAACATGTTCTTTTGCTTCGTGGTAGTTTCAGACCCATTACTTATGCCGGTTTTGATATGCTGAAAACTGGCTATTCCCTGATGAAAAAAGAATTACAGACAGATAAAAATAATTCCCTCGTGTTTTGCGAAATGACTTTGGATAATTTGCTGGAAAAAGGAAGTTTCAATGAGCGTGATTTTCTCGATCGGGTGGATTTGCTGAATGGAATGGGGCAAAATGTAATGATTTCGAGATTCCGCGAATTTTATAGGTTAACCGATTATTTGTCAAACATTAAGATCAGTAATTTGCGACTGATTATTGGCGCTGAAACCCTCCTGAAACTTACAGAAAAGAAGTATTACAAGGATTTGAAAGGGGGGATACTTGAGGCATTTGGACGACTTTTTCTGAACAATGTAAAAATGTACGTTTATCCTTCCATTATTGAAGAAAAAAATCTTCTATTAACATCCGAAAATATTCCTGTTCGTGTTTCCGAGAAAAATCTTTACAAGTATATCCTATCCAACGGTCAAATTATGGATATTACTGATTACAAAATGAAGTTTCTTTATTGTTCATCACACAAAGTGTTGGATTTGTTGATCAAGAACGATAATAACTGGGAAACGATGGTTCCTGTCTATATTTCTGAACATATTCGTAAAAACAACCTCTTTGGTTGTAATGATTGTAAATAGGAATTATCTGCCTTTTTCTTCATTTGGTATAGTCCTTTCGGGTTATGGTCTATTGGTTTTGATTTGAAAGTAACCAATTCTTATTTTTAGATTTCTTTGCGCTGATATTTTGTTCATATAATATGAATTATTAATAGCTCGAATTGATTGAAAAAAAAGCAGAAATATTAACTTTGCCATCAGTAATAATTTAATCCGGGAATTTCAATTATGGGAAAGCTGAATTATGTTTTAGGCACAGTATTTATGCTGCTTATAGGTTATAATGTCCAGGCTCAGTTTGAGACACAGTGGAGAGGTCTTAATCGTGATGGGGTATATCATGAAACAGGATTGATTAAAGCTTGGCCTGCTGATGGACCAAAAATATTATGGCATTTTGATGATTTGGGAAAAGGTTATTCATCGGCTGTTGTAGTTGGTGATAAAATTATTACCAGCGGAATGGAAGATACAACCGGTTTTGTATATGCTCTTGATTTGAGTGGTTGCTTTTTGTGGAAAACCGCTTATGGAAGAGATTGGACCGAATCATGGCCAGGTGCCCGCTCTACGCCCACCATTTTTGAAAATAAAATCTACGTTGTAAATAGTTATGGAATAGTTAGTTGTCTGGATATTGCAGATGGTAAGGTTGTATGGACAGTTGATATGGAAAAGGAATTTGGAGCCAAACCGCCCAAGTGGGGTATTGTTGAATCTCCTATCATTGTTGATGATAAAGTGATTTTTGCCACAGGAGGAAAAAAAGACAACATAGTAGCATTAGACCGCCAGACTGGAAAAATGATTTGGACTTCTCCAGGTGCAGGAGATCTGACAGCTTATTGTTCTCCTTTGCTATTTACGCATAATGGTAAAAGAATCATGTGCACACTGACAGCAAATACTGTTCTTGGCATTGAACCTGAAACGGGAAAAGTGATGTGGACTTATCCCAAGAAAAATACATGGTCGGTTCATGCCAATACTCCTGTGTATTTTGATGGACAGATTTATGTCGTAAGTGGATACGGTTCAGGTGGTATTATGCTGAAATTGTCGGAAGATGGCAACTCAATAACTGAGCTATGGACCAATACAACTCTCGACAATCAAATGGGTGGAGTCGTTTTGCTGAATGGAAATATTTACGGATCGGGTCAGAATAATAAAAGTTGGCAGTGTCTTGACTGGAAAACGGGCGTTATGAAATATCAGACAGATGCTATAGGAAAAGGGGTTACTATTGCCAACGATGGTCTCTTATATTGTTATAGCGACAAAGGTGATTTTTCGCTGGTAAAACCAGGTGAGAATTCCTTTGAAATTATCAGCAAAATAAAAATTACGTTGGGTTCTGAATATCATTGGGCGCATCCTGTTATCAAAGATGGTATTTTGTATATGCGTCATGGAAATGTACTCATCGCTTACTCTTTAAAACCTGAATAGCAAGAATGACGGGAAAAAGTATAGGGAAAATAGCTCTTCTTTTTCTTGCTCTCACAAGCATTACTGCTTTTATTTTTTGGTTATCGTTTGATCCGGTAGAAAGTCTGAGTTTAAATGTGCCCGGACTAGACAATCGACCTGCGTTGAAATTAGACACTTCTTCTTCTGTTATAATTGGCGAGAAATTTACTTTTCTGAAAGAATACACTGGTTCGCAGACCGGCAAATGGCCGCATTTCAGAGGAGGCGATTTTGATAATGTAAACAAGGAAGCTATAAAGCTTATCGATACCTTTGGAAATGAAGGGCCGAAAATACTCTGGAAAATGGATTTGGGCGAAGGTCATGCTGCTGCTGCCATATATAACGGGAAAGTCTATGTGCTGGATTATAACGAAGCAAAAAAAACGGATGTGCTTAAATGTGTCGAACTGGAGACGGGCGAAGAATTATGGCGGCGATCCTATAGTGTGCACATAAAGCGTAATCACGGAATTTCGAGAACCATTCCTGCTGTTAACGACTTATATGTAGTAACTGTCGGACCAAAAGGTCATGTGATGTGCGTAAGTTCTAAAGATGGAGCATTGCTTTGGGGAATTGATTTGGAAAAAGAGTATGGGACAGAAATTCCTTTCTGGAATACCGGGCAATGTCCCTTAATCGATAATAATGTGGCAATTATTGCACCGGGAGGAAAATCCCTCCTGATCGGAGTGGATTGTGCCACTGGAAAAGTCCTTTGGCAAACACCTAATCCCGGCACATGGAAAATGTCACATTCATCGGTCATGCCTATGACATTTGGCGGAAAGAAGATGTATGTTTATGCCGCACTGGGTGGAATTTGTGGTGTGTCGGCTGAAACTACTGATGCCGGGAAACTCTTATGGAAAACCTCTGAATTTGCTCCCAATGTGCTGGCTCCTTCTCCGTTGATACTGGATAAAGGAAAAATATTTATAACAGCAGGTTATGGGGCAGGGTCTATGCTTTTTTCTTTGCAAAAAAACGGAGATGCGTTTTCCGTGAATGTGCTTCAGAAATTTTTACCAGTAGATGGAGTCGCTTCTGAACAACAAACGCCGGTGTATTATAACGGTCGTGTTTTTGCCATACTACCCAAAGATGCCGGAGGACTTCGTAACCAATTTGTTTGTTGCAATCCCGATGACTTCAAAAATATTTTATGGACCAGTGGAAAGGATGCTCGTTTTGGTTTGGGGCCTTATATTGTTGCCGATGGTAAATTTTTTATTGTTGATGATGATGGGACATTAACGATTGCAGAGGCCAGAACTGATAAATTTGTCTTACTAAGCAAAACAAAAATCATCGACGGCCAGGATGCCTGGGGACCTATCGCTATTGCAGATGGCAGACTGATCATGAGAGACTCAAAGCAAATGGTTTGTATAGATATAAGGAAGTATTAGTATGAATTCAAACCGCTAAGAACGCAAAGAAATGTTGCAAAGAACACAAAGAATAATTACAATGAATACAGCGAATAATAATAATTTAATTGAGAATGAATTGTCAAAATGCATTATTGGTATTGCGATGGATGTTCATACTGCTTTAGGGCCGGGTTTACTTGAAGGTGCTTATAAAGAATGCTTGTACTACAAAATCAATAAAGCTGGTTTTTACGTCGAGAAAGAGAAAGCGATACCGATAGTTTTTGAGGAAGTTAGATTAGATTGTGGCTATCGTTTAGATTTACTTGTTGAGAATAAACTTGTTTTGGAATTAAAATGCGTTGAATATTTGAACGAGGTTCATTTAGCACAAACACTTACTTATTTAAAACTCGGAAACTTTAAATTGGGTTTATTGATTAATTTTAATGTTAAAAGATTGAAAGATGGTATTCAAAGAGTTGTCAATGGGCTTTGATTTTAACACACAAATATTTGAAATATGGAAACAACAATTAACCTTAGCGTTCTTGGCGTGATCATCGCGATCTTTGCGGTAAAAAAAGAAAAAATTCTTACTGTTACAAAAAAATGAAAATTAACCTTAGTGTTCTTAGCGTGATCTTTGCGATCTTAGCGGTAAAAAAAAAGAAAAAATGAACAAATTCTAATCGCTACAAAAAAATGAAAATAAAAATTAACCTTAGCGATCTTAGCGTGAACATTGCGTTCTCTGCGGTAAAATAAATTTTAGTATATGAATAAGAAACTTATCATATCAATATTAATTTTTGCCATCGTAGCAATCATTGTTTTTATGGTACATGATCTCTTCTTTTCCAATCTGGAACAAGAAAAACCCTATGAATTAAAAACAGATGGTCTAAATACTTACGATTCTACCCTGGTTTTATATGATGAAGTTGAGCCAATTCAAGTCAATATGGATGAAGTCCGAGGTATTGCGATGGATAATGAGGACAATCTTTGTGTGACAGGAAGTTTGACGATAGTCTATGAAAAAAACGGAAAGGAGAAGCTGAAATTTTCACACGATAGCGTTGCTCAATGTGTTGCCATCAGCGATTCGGGAGAAATATTTTTGGGTATGCATGGTCGTATCGAAGTTTGGAGTTTTAAAGGCAAATTACTGAGAGTTTGGGACACTGAGAATTCCTCTTCGGTGTTTTTTGGTATCGTGGTTGACGAAAATTCAGTCTATGTCTCTGATGCCAAAGAGAAAGTCGTACTCCATTATGATTTGAATGGTGAACTTATAAATAAAATTGCAGGTGAAGATTCGTCTAAAGGTATTCCTGCTATCATTATCCGTAGCGCCTATTTTGACATTGCATTGGGAAGAGATAATGAGATTTGGGTAGTGAATCCTGGAATGCATCAACTTGAAGCTTTCGATAAAAATGGTCAGTTGAAATCTACCTGGGGTGAGTATTCCAACGAGGATGTTAAGTATTTTTGTGGCTGCTGTAACCCAACTCATATTGCATTGTTGCCGGATGGGAAATTTGTAACCAGCGAGAAAGCTATTCCCAGAGTTAAAATTTATTCTCAGATGGGAGAATTTGTTGGATTTGTAGCTGGTCCGGATCTGTTTAATGAAGGGACGAAGGGCTTAGATCTTGCAGTGGATTCAGAGAATCGGATTTTTGTATTGGACCCGGAAAGAAAGCAGGTCAGAGTTTTTGAAAAGAAAAAAGACAAATAAAATGGATAGGAGAGGTTTTCTGAAAAATGCAGCACGGGTTTCCATCCTTACAGGGTTGGGCATTATGACGGGTGCTCTGTTGTTCAGAGACAAAGAAAAGGAAAGTTGTGACTATGATTTTGTTTGTGGTAATTGTAAAAAGCTGAAAAGTTGTAAATTGCAGGAAGCTGAAAAGTATAAAGAATTAAACAAGGCTAAGTAGTCAATGGGGACAGAAGAACATAAAGATAAAATGTCACGTCGTGATTTTCTGCGCAAAAGCATGCGACTTACCATATTGCTGGGTGTGGGAGGATTGGCTGGTAGTCTTCTTTCCAAATCGATGGCAGGTAAGATGGTTTGGCAAATTGATACGAAGAAATGTACTCAATGTGGCAGATGTACCACCGAATGCATCAAGAAACCCTCTGCTGTTAAGTGCTTTCATGCATATGACATGTGTGGTTATTGTGATTTATGTGGTGGCTATTTCCGTCCCGGAGTTAAAGACTTGACTACAGCTGCAGAAAATCAACTTTGTCCTACCAGTGCCATAACCCGTAAGTTTATCGAAGAGCCATTTTTTGAATACGATATAGATGCTGATTTGTGTATTGGTTGCGGAAAATGTGTGAAAGGTTGCGGGGCTTTTGGGAATGGTTCATTGCAGTTGCAGATTGATCAGTCCATTTGTGATAATTGTAATGAATGTGCCATTACCAGAGCATGTCCTTCGCAGGCAATATCAAGAGTAGAATCGACGGAACCCTATTTAATGCTGGGACTGAGAGATGATATAACCTGGAAAAATAAATCGTAATGAGAAAAGTAAAAAACATAGCGATTATTTTTCTTCTGGCCATAATGGCATGGCAAACAACCGATGTTGCTGCCATTAATCGTTTCCCAAAACCCGAATTTGAATCCGGTCATACCCAGCCAGCCACAGTCACACCAGCACCAAGGGCTGTTTTTATGGAGTATCTGGATGTTGCTGTATTGATTGCCGCTCTTTCACTTATTACATGGTTTATTCTAAAAAAGCGCTCCCGCAAAGGTGTTTTCTGGATGTCCGTTTTTGCCATTCTATATTTTGGATTTTATCGTGAAGGTTGTATCTGTTCCATCGGGGCAATACAAAATGTGGCATTGGCATTGTTTAACGAAGGCTATTATATTCCAGTTACAGCAATCTTGTTTTTTGTCATCCCTATATTATATACTTTGTTTTTTGGAAGGACTTTTTGCGCCGGAGTTTGTCCTTTAGGTGCTTTGCAGGATATCATCGCTTTTAAACCTATGCCAGTAAAAGCCTGGCTTGAGAAAGTGTTGGGCATTATTCCCTACATTTATCTTGGACTGGCGGTCTTATACGCAGCGACAGGAACTGATTTTATCATATGCCGCTATGATCCTTTTGTTGGCTTTTACCGTCTTGATGCCAGCTTTTTTATGTTTGTCATAGGCGCATTGTTTTTACTCATTGGAGTTTTTATCGCCCGTCCTTATTGCCGCTTTCTTTGTCCTTATGGCGTAATATTGGGTTTGGTCAGTCGCTTTTCCTTTAAACATATGACGATTACTCCTGCCGAATGTATCAACTGTAAACTTTGTGAAAAATCCTGTCCTTATGGAGCTATAAATATGCCGGTTCCTGAAAAGGAAAAGGAAAAAACAGAAGTGCTGGTCAAACGGTATATTTTACTTGGAATTCTTGTTCCTGTGCTGGTTTTTGCCGGAGGATTGCTATTGTCTAGCTTTCACGAAAATCTGGCTATGGTGAATTCAAAAGTTAAGTTGGCAAGTGAGATTCTGAATAATACAAATTACGGGGTAGTGGGAAGAGAAGCCATAGAAATCACCGCCTTTAAGTCTACAGGACAATCAGTTGAAGAATTGTATTCCGAAGCCGCCAACATTGTGGATCAGTTTTATATGGGAAGCTGGTTTCTGGGAGGTTTCATTGGGTTGGTCTTTGGTCTTACGCTGATTGGATTAACGGTATTTAAATTTCATACGGATTATAGTCCCAATAAAGCTACTTGTCATAGTTGTGCCCGCTGCATGGGTTATTGTCCGGTAAAACCTGAAAAGAAATGATGAAAGAAACTTTACCTGGTAATAATAACATATGGATATGGAAATCTGTGCTGACGATTGCAGCCATATTCTCCTTTGCAATCTGTGTTTTGATTATTGCCAATTATTTTCAGATTAATCGTAACGATCCTGTCAACACTAAAGTGATAAATACGCTGGTTGAAAGATTAAACCAGACGCCAGATGATCAGGCACTCAAGGAAGAGATTCGTGAGTTCGACCTTCTCGCTCGTAAAGCCTATTTTACAACCCAGTGGCAAATACGTTTTGGAGGCTATCTTTTGTTGGTTGGACTTATTGTCATTGTTATTTCTTTATTGATGCTTGATTCGTTCAGAAAAAAATTATTACCTGTTGATGAACCTAAAAAAGATAGCTTGCCTGCGACACAGAAAATGGCCAGGAAA
>PHDH01000072.1 GCA_002840935.1 Bacteroidetes bacterium HGW-Bacteroidetes-21
AAAAGCACTTATTTCACAAAAAGGTGGTTATCAGGGAATGATTGAGTATATCCCCGGAGAATTTGCTCATAGACCTGTGGATGCAGAAGGATTTCTATTTATTCATTGCCTTTTTGTTGGATTTAAAAAAGAATTTAAGGGCAAAGGATATGCTACCCTGCTAATTGATGAGTGTATCAAAGATGCAAAGAATAGCAAAATGTCAGGTGTTGCTGTTGTGACCAGAAAAGGATCTTTTATGGCAGATAATAAAATCTTTCTGAAAAATGGATTTCAAATAGTTGACAATGCAAAACCGGACTTTGAACTATTGGTTTTAAAATTTGATAAGAATACAAAAAATCCTGGTTTTAAGCATAACTTGAATGAAAAATTGAATGAATACCACAATGGGCTTACGATTTTGCGTTCGACACAATGTCCTTATACAGAAAAAAATGTTAATGCGATTATTGAATCTGCGAAAAACATGAAGTTAAAAACAAGAATAATTGATTTAATGGATGCACAAGCAGCACAAAGTAATCCATGTGCATTTGGCACATTTGCTATAATTTACAATGGAAAGATTATCAGTCATCATCCTATTAGTAATACCCGATTTGAGAATATAATGTCTAAAATCAGCATATAAAATGACAAAACCTTGTTACAACTGCGGAAAAGCAACAGCAAAGGAATTGTACAATTACCCCATTTGTGATTCCTGCAAGTCAAAATTGAAATTGTTTACTGAAGCAACCGTCAAAAAGTATTATGATAAAGATCCTGAAGGGTTTTCAAAGGAGATCCAACGAAGATTGGACTTTATTGAAATCGATTATATCAATAAGAAAATCAAGCTGCTAAGTGTAAAGGAAAAATTAATGAAATAGAATTTCATTCAACGGTAATCATGACATAAGACGTTGAACTGATGAAATCATTTTATTAAAACATTCTTCAGCAACAAACTGAATTTGATTTTGGTAATTGCATCGATTTCAAAAATGTAAAAAAAATGGTTGGGTTTTTAACAATTGTATTGAAACATGCAAAAACGATGACCAGCAGCGCTATCGTCAACCGTCTAATAACCCTTCCTGATAATATGTTGGTTCACTAACGTCAGATTTGCTATTCCCAGAAATGACCCTGTATCAAAATATGATCCATAATACAAAGTAAATATTTTGTATATTTGGAGAATTAATAGACGAAATGACGTTTCCGCCAAGTGTAGAAAACAGAGACGTCAGACAGAAATTGAAAATTACCCCATAGTGAACGAACAAAAAAGATAATTCAACTGACATGAAAAAAGGTATTAAAATATCTATTTTGCTTTTATTTTTTAGTATCCATTTGTATGGACAGGTGGACGAAATTGACACTATTCAATGGTTAATATTCGATAAATTTCCTGACCAAATTATTGGGATTGAAAATAAGGAATCTATACAACCAATTAGGCATATTAACTTAAAAGTCAAAGAACTGACACCCATATCAAATAATGATTCAGTGGTTAAATATATGGATGAAATAAAAAATAAAGAAATAATAATTTATAAAAAAGTATTTCAACCTGATAAGCATACCTACGATTTCGAAAAAAACCTTATTGATGGAAAAATCGCATTTGGACACGATGGATTTTCATCAAAAGAGTATGTAAATATCAACTTTCGTTCGGAATTAGCAGGAATCAAAATTATTGATAACAATACTCAAGCAAGTATAAATATTGTCAATTCTAATTTTCCTTTATTTATACATCCATATCTAACAAATAATACGGGAATTTGTTCCGTTAAGTTTTTTAGAGTTGAGAAATATTTTAAATATGTTTTGGTAATAACGGGCGGTGGAGGTGGTGCGGGTTCTTATGAAAGTTACATATTAATTGATATTTACGATAGGGGTTGGATATTTGCTAAAAATATCTATCTGGAGACTTTTGATTTTGTACCAATATCTAATCAAAAAGACCCATTTATAAAGAAAGAAAAAAAGATTTGGTATCAAATCCTCTTAAAATAGCCATGGTTTACATGGCTGGAGGTCAGAATACCAGTCTGTAACACTGTTTATGAATACAACGAGTAGTGAAGTGTAATTAGACAAATACTACAACAAATAAATTTCTTAGAGGTTTGACATCAACTGCAAGCAAATGCTCGTCGTTCCATAGCTTCACCGTCAAACTGTTTAATAACCCTTCCTGATAAAAACTAGGCCCACTAAGGTCAGATTCGCTATTTCCAGAAATGACCTTGTAACAAAATATGGTCCATCATACAAAAGTAAATATTTTGTATATTTGAAGTGTTAAAAGACGAACTGCCTTTAGTAGCCATTATAATGAATAATAGGTAAGTTATAACTGAATGAATAAATGAAATTAATATTTCACCTCTCAATTTTATTATCCTTTCAATATTTGACATTAACTGCTCAGACTGTTGATCTTATTAATAATAAACAGTTTGACTATGTGAAATACATAACGTCAAAAAAAGATTTTCAAAGTGGTAGTCAAGAAAGAGATTCTATTTACTATATGTCAGATAAAAGTGGATTTTTTTACTTTTATGGTTACTTTGATGCAAATGAAATTGAATTAAAAACAAAGGATAAAAATGAAAGAATAAAATTAGTTGAAGGAATTAAAATCATAGTTCATAAGAATTCAAAGCATGTAACTGACGTTGGAGAAAATGAACAGTTGATTGAATTTAAAGTCTGTAGAAAAGATCCTGATTTAAAAGAGTTTGACATTGTTGGACTTGATTCATCTGAAGTGATTAAAAGATTCTCCAATCCAACATATAGATCAAACGACTTATTATTATTTAAAAATAATTTTAATGCAATTTTCTTCGTGAGACTAGAAAATGGGGCTGTTGAATGGTACAGATTTATTAAATTGAAAAATGATTATTGTGATTTTAATAACTTGCCTGATTGAATTATAAAGTGGAGAATATTAAAGAAATAACGGCTACTAACACTAAAAAAACCAACTGCCTGAAAAGGTTTACCTTGACACAAAAGTTGCCTGCCTGTCGGCAGATAAAAAGGTTGGGCAGTGTGGTTCTGTTGCTGCCATTGTACTAAAGACCAAAAAGATGCTGCTTACTAAAAAAACTTAAATGAAATTAGAAGATATTGGATATAATGATAAACTGGAAGAGTTAAGGATTGAGAATAATCTTCATGACTTTGAAATAGGAAGAGTAATTTCAGAGCATAAAGAAAGATATATTGTTAAGACAGAAGCGGGAGATTTTGAAGCCGAGATTACTGGAAATTTAAGATTTTCGGCTAAAAGTCGTGTCGATTTCCCTGCCGTAGGTGATTGGGTTGCATTGACAACTTATGATTCTGATTTTTCTATTATACATAAAATACTGCCACGATTCTCAACTATCTCAAGACAAGCTGTTGGTCAATTTGGTGAAATACAAATAATTGCAACAAATATTGATTATGCATTATTGGTACAAGCTGTTGATAGAGATTTTAATGTTAATAGACTTGAAAGATATCTGACAATTTGTAATTCATCAAAGGTTAGCCCAATTATAGTACTCAGCAAGATTGATTTAATAGATGAACATCGGACTTTTGAGATATTGGAGAGTATAAAAGCTCGAATTAAAAATGTTCCAATTATTGCAATAAGTAATGAATTACAAGATGGGTACGATAAAATAAAAACGATTATTGAAAAAGGTAAAACATATTGTATGCTTGGTTCTTCAGGTGTTGGGAAATCCACTCTTTTAAATAATCTTTCTGGCAAATCCTTAATGCGAACAGACACCATTAGCCAAAGTACAAATAAAGGGAGACACGTTACCAGTCATAGGGAATTAATAATTCTTGAAAATGGGGGTATATTAGTTGATAATCCAGGTATGAGAGAAGTAGGTATTTCCGACTCAGCAAGTGGATTAGAAATCACATTCGACATGATTATCAGACATTCTAAAAATTGTAAGTTTAAAGATTGTACCCACACGAATGAGAAAGGTTGTTCTGTTATTGAAGCCGTTGAAAAAGGAGAAATAGATGGAGCTTCTTATGAGAATTACTTGAAAATGGAAAGAGAGAGAGCTCATTTTGAGTCATCGGTAGTAGAAAGACGAAAAAAGGACAAGGATTTTGGGAAAATGATAAAAAACTATAAAAAAGATATAAAGAAAAATAAGTACTAAGCACAATCGAGTAGCCCATCCACATGGTTGTTTAAAGTCCCTAATTCTCTTTTGATAATATTAAGTTTATTGAGAAAATGCTATAAGGTGTAAAAAAGTTTAATAAAAGACTAGATAGTCAACTATAAAGTTGTAAAATGGCAAATTAGTATTATCTTTGTAGGGTCAAATTAATGTATGAGTACAGAAGCGGAAGTAGCCTCCTTTTTAAAAGACTTCAAAGAAAAAATGAAGTTTTGGGATGTGCTTTTTCGTGACGAAAGGGGTAAGAATTTACAGGCTTTGATAGACTTGGAACTTCGTCCTGTTGAACGAAAAGCCATACTAGAAGTCCTCGAAACCAAAGACTACAGTGAAGGTCCACTCGAAGAAAAGCTATATGGCGGTGCTGATATGTGGGTATTTGGCAAAACCATAAAGAAAAAGGAAGTGTATATCAAAATTACAATGGGTGCCTTTGGTAGCAGTGTAATTTGTATTTCCTTTCATTTAGCAGAACACAAAATGAACTATCCTTTAAAATAGAATAATATGAAAAGTCCAATCACAGGTAAAGAAATGACATTATCCAAAGAGAGAAGGTCCATGGATTTCAGAAAGGAAACATTCGAAATTGTTTTTCATTATTACAAATGCGAAGATAGTAGAGAACAATTTACCACTACATCATTAGATGAAGTGAATATGAATCAGGTATATAATCAATACCGGGGCAAATTCAATATTCCGTTTCCTGATGAAATTATTAAAATTCGCGAGAAGTATGGGTTATCGGCAGCAAAAATGTCTGAAATACTTGGTTTTGGTGTAAACACCTATAGGCAGTACGAAGCAGGTGAAATTCCAAGCACAGCTAATGCCAAATTAATACAGATGGTTGACGATCCTAAGAAATTCATTGATATGGTAGAATTGTGTGGCACGTTGGATGAGAAATTGAATGTAAAGTATATTCAGAAAGCACAATTATTGGTTGAAGATAGAAAGCGAAACATTTTTAATTTGAATTTCAAAGAATATTTATTAGGCAGCCATTTAGCAGATATATACTCGGGATATAGAAACCCGAATTTTGAAAAGTTTACAGAAATGATAGTGTATTTTTCGGAAAAGGTACAGCCATTCAAAACCAAAATGAACAAACTGTTATTTTATGCTGACTTTTTAATGTTTAAGCAAAGTTGTTTTTCCATAAGTGGCGTAAGATATAAAGCCATTGACATGGGCCCGGTGCCCCATAATTTTCAAAGTATATTTGAATTTTTAGTAAACAATGACGAAGTAGATATTATTACGACAGAATTTTCGCAAGGATATGCCGGCGAACAATTCAAAGCAAAAAAAGACAGAACTTTTAACGCGGTTTTATTTTCTCAGACAGAATTAGACGTTTTAGAGAAAGTATCAACTGTATTCAAATCCACAAGTACCATCGACATTATTGAATTAAGTCATTTGGAAGAAGCATGGAAGAAAAACGAAAAAGACAAAAGTGTTATAAGCTATGAATATGCATTTGAGTTAAATCAACTCTAGAATTAAAAATAAACTAACCAATAAAAAGGATTCTGCAAACTGACAGAATCCCTTACAAAATAATTTTTTGTTGATTAAGAATAATCGGAATATTATTAAACATCACAACATTACCTGTTTGAATTATATTTATTTGTAAATTGCATTAAATAAAATAATGCATTTTATATGGTCAACAAAAAAATAGGCGCCACGTTATTTCTATTATTTATAATGGTATCTGGATACTCACAGGTTGTTTGCGATTTAACTCAAATAACCACCATTGAGGGGTATAATGTTTATAACCATAATCCCTCGGGAGTTACCCTATATAAAGCAAAAATGTATATTGATGCTGATGGAAGTCCCAGAGCCTATGGCCCGAACAACAGCGGATTGGATTGGACAGCCAATGCTGGTTATACTGGAAACTGGTGGGGTGTTGTTTCGGATGCTTATGGAGATCCGATACTTCAGGGGCCAACAGATCCTTACCCCGGCATGTATGTTTCAACTACGTCATTGGTGAATTCGGCCTATGGCACAACCAATCCATTGAGATATGTAAACTCCGAAACGGTTCCCTATTTTGTTTTACCCACAGCACTGGTGTCTTTAGGCGGAATCCATATTGGAGATATAGCTTATGTTTATAATACCGTAACAGGTCTTGGTTGTTATGCCATATATGCTGACTCGGGTCCCGCAGGAAGTCTGGGCGAAGGCTCTATTTATCTTGCTTCGCAAATTGGAGTGAATCCTAACGCAAGAACAGGTGGCACCTCTTTACAGATCATCGATTATATTGTATTTCCAAACTCCGGATATGGCCAGGGCAGTATTCCCACCATAGCTCAGATCGACAGCATTGGAAACAGTTTAATGGTTACCCTTGGGGGTACGGGAATAACTGCTTGTCTTGAAAGCCCCGGTAGTGATCACATAGCTCCAACCACACTGGTCACAGTGCCGACAGGTTGGGATACAACAAGTTTTACAGCTACATTCACTGATGCCGATAATACGGGAGGTAGCGGAGTAAGTACACGTTTTTATCAGGTTCTTGATCATAATGGAACAGAATGGAGAGGTAATAATAGCAAGGGTTTCTTTAATGATAATTTCAATACGGCTCTGCACAGTGACTGGCATACAAACGACTCACTGGGCGCATGGAATGTCAGCAGCGGGCATCTTAACCAGACTTATACCGGTTCGAATAAAACAAGACTTTCGGTTCCTGTCGCACAAGACTCTATTCACCAGTGGCTTTACCATTGGCAAATGTCATTCAGTCCGGGTTCCTCACGACGTGCAGGTATGTACATTATGGTATCAGATCCTGCACTAACTTATCTCGGAAACGCCTATCTGATATGGTTTCGTGCTGATGATGACCAATGCGAAATTTATTATGTGAAAAATAATACGGTATCCGGAATTGTTTCCACAGCCGCATGTACGATAAATGATAATATTACTTATGACATTAAAGTTATTTATAATCCAGCCAACGGTTTGATTCAGGCTTTCATGAATAATATATTGATATGCTCTTATACAGATACACAACCGTTAAAAAATGCCGGTTATATCTCATTACGTACAGGAAATGCCAGTGTAATATACGACGACATTAAGATTTACAAATCGCGGGGAGCATCTGTTATCGTAAGCGTTGGTGATGCTGCGACCAATGATATACGTTTTCAAAATCAAAACCCATCGACACCTGCAGGAAAAATTAATTCTGTTGTTACCGATGCAATGTTAAATATTAGTACAATTAATTCGCAAAACGTAAATATAGACTGGACTTCTCCTATCCTTTCTCCCATAATACGAGACGGTGCCGGGAATGATATTGACACCACCAACAATGGTACACAACTCCAGGCAAACTGGGATGAAGCTACTGATACAAATTCAGGAATTAATAATTATTCGTATGCTATTGGGACCACGCCCGGAGGAACCGATGTTTTGGGATGGACAAATAATTTAAACAATCTAAGCTTAACTGCCTCTGGGTTAACGTTGATTAACTTGCAAAATTATTATATAAGCATTAAAGCGACCAATGTTGCAGGAATGAGCTCTGACATTGTGACTTCCGACGGGCAAATCTATGATAACTTAACCTCAATTATTTTCAAATCGCAGGAAACACAGAGCATTCATCTTTATCCAAACCCAAATACAGGCGTTTTCTTTTTAGAAATGAAACCTGCTGATGATTTGAATGGGAGCATTAAAATTACAGATATCGAGGGAAGAGAAGTATGGTCGGCTGAAATAAATGCTCAAAATTTTATATATCAAATAGATATGTCGAATCAAGCCAATGGATTATATACTGTGGTTGTGTGTTGCAATGGCAAATCTTATAAAAACAGGATTGTTTTAAGTAAATAGGTTTAAACCAAGGTGAAAATTGACATTGTTAAATATTATCCGTCCAGTTTCTGCGGCGGTTGAGTTTGAGATCCTGCAGCACAGAAGCTTTAACGTTGAGCTGGAAGTTGTAGCTTTTATAGAAACCCAGTGGGATCCAGGAAATTCTCATTTCCCAGCAATGTAAATCTCTATAAATGTTCAAACTGGTATATGTTATGCTCTTTGACTCCACATCGTATCCTGAAGTTACAGATATTTTCCACTTAGGAGTGAGGTTCAGATCGCCCGAAAAATTGAGTGTTTGTGCCATTTTAAAAACGTAGTCAGATTTTTCTTTATTAAACTCTGTCGTTGGTATTTGAGATATTCTGTAGTCTATCATCAGGTTCCAGGGGATTTTAAAGTCCACATAATCGGCCAGATAATTCTCGTTGAAACCTGCGGCCATAGCCGCTTGTTTTTCTGCTTCATTGTCTTTTTTCTGTTTATTTTCGGACGTGAAAGAGTCGGAGTTAATATTGATGCCAGCTGACAACGAAGCCCGGGTGAATCTCATGAGTTTACCTGAAGTGTCGTAAAACAATTTATTGTAACGTCTTCCGAGGGAGTCGAGGGCGTAGTAATCGTATCCGCAATCGAAGTTGAGCGTGATGATATGCAGAATATTAGTACGTGCAGTAATGTTGAGCAACGACCAGTTAAGCGAATCGGCTGCCATATTGTAAGAAGTAGTTAAGTTAAAACTTTCCAGCAGACTAATTTTTTTCGATGTTATGACAGTGTCGTTAGATTTTTTGACTTTCATTTCAAGGTTGTTGCCCAGACTGAAGTTCATGGATCCGTATTTGCCACTGGGAGGTGAACCATAGATTCCGGTCCAGGCATAACTACCTCCATTAAAACGGGAAAAAAGTTCGCGATTACCTAAGCTATCGGTCTGAATATTTTGATAATAATTCCATTTTGGATCGGAGAAATTAGGTCGGTAACTGAAACTGACAGAGGGTGTCATTACATGACGCATGGCCTGTATCTTGGCTTTTTCGTTTTTCATCATATAAAACCCGTAGAGTTTGGTTGTCAAGGGAACGGTAATCTGCCAGTCGGTGGCATGACTGAAGCCATTGATGGTGTCGGTATAAACACCCGACCATATTGTGTCTGTCGGTCCGTAACTGGGGTTGGCATAATACCGGGAGAGCGATTTAAAATACCAACGACTGGTGAAACTTAAGGAAGGGTTTAAGTTGAAATATTTTAGTAAAGTCATGGAAGTACTTACAGGAACACTGTGTTGTATCCCATTTTTGAAATTTTTTAGGGCGTTGTCGGTAAATAATTCTTCTTCTCTGATCTTCAGCGTGTTTTTAAAGTTTGATGAATACGAAACGCCAATCTTACTTAAGAAATTCGAATTTGTGCTGTTTTTACGTTTAAACGGATAAATACGGGATACGGTGAAATTAAGTTCCGGAACGCTCAAAGAAACCGTGCTGTCGACGAAGTTTTGTTCATGTCGGGCGTTAGCCGACAGAGAAAAAGGTGTCCCGCTCCAACGTTGATTAAAGGAAACATTCGATTGAACGTCACTGCGTAAACGGTTGCTGGAGGCGTAGGCATTATTGTTGATGTTAGAGTTATATTTATTGTAGGAGCTTGATCCCATGTTTACATTGGCATTGAAAGTGTGATTGGGATGGGCTTTGGGATCCTGCGCATGACTCCATCTCAGCCAATAAGTATTTTGATTCTGATAAATGCTTGATTCTTTTTCTCCTATAATCAGTTTTGAATAAGAAAAATTCATGTTTCCATTGAATTTGTATCTTTTTTTATAATTGGTAAGTGTGTTGAGACCCCATGATCCCATTGAGTAAATGTCTCCTGTGAGGGCCAGGTTAACATAATCGTTGATGGCAAAATAATAACCACCGTTTCTTAAAAAAAAGCCACGATTATTTTCTTCGCCATATTCGGGGATAAGTATACCTGAAGTATTTCCTTTTTTATTCGGAAAGAAGCCAAAAGGGATACCTAAAGGTACTGGAAGATCTTCAATTACAAGGTAAGCCGGGCCCGAAACGATTTTATCATCGGGAATGACTTTGGCTTTGGTTAAGTTAATATAATAATGGGGATGATCTTCGTCGCAAGTCGTATAATAGCCATTCTTCAGGCAGATATTACCGTCGGGCAATCTTTTCACTTTTTCGCCATGGAGAAAGCCGCCGGATTGGGCTGTAGTGACATTGGAAATGATACCCTTTTTGGTTTTGAAATTATAGCGAATCCAGTCGGACTCAAATTCTTCGTCCCCATCTTTGAAAACGGGTGTACCGTTGACAACTCCAGAACTATCCTTGATCCCCGAAGCATAGACTTCATTTTTGCCAAAATTCATTTCAATGTAGCCGGCTTTGAGGTTAACTTCTTTATATTGTATTTCGGCATTATTATATAAGTAGACCTTTTTTTCCTTCAAATTCATTTTCATCGAATCGGCAGAAAAATAGTGTACACTGGCGTCGAGAGAATCGGCATTGGAGTTGTTTTTAGCTTTCACTGAGTCCTGCATGTTGAGCATCAGGCTGTCTTCATTGGCATGATTTGTGTTTGGGATATCAAGGCTGTCAATGTTTTCCTGTGAAAAAAGTCCATGACTCAGAAATAAACACAGTATGGTTAGTAAAAAAGCAGACGATGGAAAATTCCAGGTTTTCAAAAGACTAATTTTGTTAATTATGTGGTTATTTCAATGCCCAAAACTAATCAAAATTTATTTATCCGGTATGCAGTCTCAGGGATCAGATAGAAATAAATGCTATAACTTATCAATACAGTACTACATTGTGCTGTTTTTGTTAATCTTTGTTTATTCTTCCGATTCGATGGGGCAGGATGCAGGTAATACATATAAAATCAAAACAGTAGTTATTGATCCCGGACATGGTGGAAAAGATCCCGGAGCCGTGTCGAAAACTTGCTACGAAAAAGATATCAATCTCGCTATAGCGCTCAAGTTGGGAAAGTATATTGAAAGCAATTATAAGGATGTAAAAGTGATATATACTCGCAGTAAGGATGAATTTGTTGAAGTTTATAAAAGAGCTGTCATAGCCAATGATAATAAAGCCGATTTATTTATTTCTATCCATGTAAACGCGAATAAAAAGCCGGATGCGCATGGTGCAGAGACGTTTGTCATGGGTTTGTATAAGACGCAGGGGAATCTCGAAGTGGCGATGCTTGAAAATGCAGCTATTCTGAAAGAAGAAAATTACGAGAAGCAGTACGATGGATTTGATCCTAAAAGTCCTGAGGCGCTTATTATATTTAATATGTTTCAGAATGCCTATATGGATCAAAGTCTTCAGCTTTCTGCTCTGATACAGGATGAGTTCAGGGATCGTGTTAAGAGAGTTGACCGGGGAGTTAAACAAGCAGGATTTTTAGTCTTGTGGAAAACGGCCATGCCTAGTATATTAATTGAAGTTGGTTTTTTATCTAACGAAGACGAAGCCAAGTTTCTTGTTGAAGACGAAAATCAGGATAAAATGGCTGCTGCTATATTCAGGGCCTTCAGAAATTATAAAAATCAGACAGAGGGAAAAGTGAGTAATGCCGGGTCCAAAATTCACGAAGTTAAGGAGCCAGTAATTAATGAGACGAAAAAAGACAGTATTAAGAAAGCCGATCAAAATAAGAACATCACTATAATAGAAAATAAAGAAAACAATAAAAAAGACAGTTCGGGCTTTCAAACTGCTGCAGAAAAACTCATTCAGAATCTGGTCCCGGATACAGGTATCTGTTTTAGAATACAGATTACCAGTTCGTCGGCACCCCTTGCATTGAAAAAAGAGAATTTTAAAGGATTGGAAGATGTTGACATGATACAGGGAGATGGAATTTGTAGGTACTATTATTCAAAATTTTTGACCTATGCTGAAGCGTCGTCTAAACAGAAGCAAATCAAAGAGTTGTACCCTGACGCTTTTATTGTAGCATTTAAAAATGGTAAAAAAATTCCCGTTAGTGAAGCAATTAAGTAAATTAGCTTTAAATTTACGGAAATTTTAACAAATGGCTTTCAAAATAAAAACTGAGGTAAAAGTAGGCGTGGTTGTCGTTTTGACAATTGGTGCATTTATCTGGGGTTTTTATTTTCTCAAGGGTAAGGATTTATTTAAGAGTGAAGACACCTATTATGCTGTTTATAAGCAAGTAGATGGCCTGACTGAATCGAGCCCCGTACTCATCAACGGTTTAAAAATGGGCTTAGTCAGAGAAGTCCGTTTTGTGAGTGATACCGACCGGAATATTTTTATCAGCTTTGCGGTGCCAAAAGGACAACTAATTCCAGTTCAGTCTGTTGCTGAGATTTATTCGATGGACCTGATGGGGTCGAAAGGAATTCGTTTAAATTTAACCGATACAAATGTATATCATGCTCCTGGCGACACGTTGATTTCTGGCGTAGAGAAAGATTTGAAAGAGCAGGTGAGCGCTCAGGTACTGCCGTTGAAATCAAAAGCAGAGGATTTACTCAAGTCTATCGACTCTGTTATGATCGTGATACAATATATTCTTAATGATAATGCCCGCGATAATCTGGCCAAGACTTTTACCAGTATTAAGCAAACGATACAAAATCTTGAGCGTACTTCGATTATGCTTGATACCTTGATGAACAGTGAAAAAGGAAAAATTTCCCGTATTTTTTCTAACATCGAATCAATTTCGACTAATCTGAGGAATAATAATGAAGAACTGACAAAGGTCATCAATAATTTTTCCGCTATCAGTGATTCTTTAGCACGCTCCGATATTAAAGGAACTGTTGACAATGCGAATAAGGCGTTGACAGATGCAGCTGTAATCCTTGAAAAGATTAAAAAAGGTGAAGGGTCGATGGGGATGCTGATCAATAATGACTCTTTGTATAAAAATCTTGAAAGTGCTTCATTAAATCTTGATAAGCTATTAAGGGATATCAAGGAAAATCCAAAGAAATATTTACATTTCTCTGTTTTCGATTTTGGAAAAACTGTTATTGTTGATGAAGATGGAAATAAGGTCCCTAAGAGAAACAGGCGAAGTGATACATTGTCCGACAACAGTATTTATTATAAGTTGCAGATTAAATCTGCCCGTAAGCCCATCACAAATCCACAAAAAGAATTGAATGGTGTTTCGGGTTATGAAGAACATTTTATTGCAGGATGGTATAAATACACGATTGGTAATTTTTCGAGTATAGAAAATGTGAAGGATTATCACTCCACTATGCAGCAAATTTTTCCTTCATGCTTTATTGTTGCATATCGGGGGAGCGAACAGATTTCGGTTTCGGAAGCACAAAAAAAAGAAGGCATATAACGTTCTTAATATCAATACGAAAGATAAATGGGTTTTCTTTCATATGTTTTTTTGACAAATGTAATGTACATTAAATATGGTAGTTAACATTTTTTTTAAACAAACAATAGCAGTTCCATTTTTTTTTCAGATATTTTTTTTACAATATTGCTTATTGAAAATATGATTACACAAAATTTATAAAATACTTGAGGGAGAATGAGTAAGAGTCACATTGATGTTTGGAATAATTGTTTAAAAGTTATAAAGGATAACATTCCTTCGATAAGTTTTAAAACATGGTTCGAGCCCATTGTACCACTCAAGCTTGAAAATAATGTCTTAACCATTGAAGTTCCCAGTCCTTTTTTCTACGAATATATTGAAGAGCAATATATCGATATCCTGGGAAAAATTCTGCGAAAAGAAATCGGAAACGATGTCAAGCTAGAGTACAATGTTGTTGTCGAAAATAACACCTTCAGTAATTCTGCGCCGTATACTATAAAGTATCCGACCAAGAATAAGGCTGAATTAAGAAACCAACCGGTATCACTTCCATTGCAAAATGATGAGGTGTCTATTAAAAATCCTTTTGTAATACCCGGACTGAAGAAAATAGAAATTGACCCTCAGCTTAATCCTGAGTTTTCATTTTCGAATTTTGTTGAAGGCGAATGTAACCGTTTGGCTCGTTCAGCCGGATACGCAGTTGCAAATAACCCCGGAGGAACCGCTTTTAATCCCCTCTTTATTTATGGAGGCAATGGTCTGGGCAAAACCCACCTTTCTCAGGCCATTGGAATCGAAGTAAAAGACCGTTTCCCAGAAAAGACTGTTTTATACGTACACGCACATAAGTTTCAGACCCAGTTTATGGACTCTGTCCGTAATAACACACGAAACGATTTTGTGTACTTTTATCAGATGATAGATGTTCTGATTATCGACGATATTCACGAACTGGCTGGAAAAGAAAGAACACAGGATATCTTCTTCCACATTTTTAATCACCTCCATCAGTTAAATAAACAGATCATACTAACTGCCGATAAACCTCCTGTCGAACTACAGGGAATTGAACAAAGGTTATTGTCTCGTTTCAAATGGGGATTATCTGCCGATTTACAGGCACCCGATTTTGAAACACGTATTGCAGTTCTTAAAAACAAAGTCTATAATAACGGAATAGAACTCTCTGTAGAAGTTCTTGAATATATTGCCAGTCATATTACCAATAATATGCGTGAGATGGAAGGAGCTCTGGTTTCTATCATTGCACAGGCAACGCTCAATAGAAAAGAAATCACCATCGAACTGGCCAAGCAGATTATTGATAAGCTTGTCAAAAATATTCAACGTGAACTTTCTATTGATTATATTCAGAAAGTGGTTTGCGATTATTTCAACATGCCAGTAGACATGATGAAATCAAAAACCCGCAAGAGAGAAATTGTACAGGCACGTCAGATTGCCATGTTCTTTGCTAAAAATCTCACTAAATCATCTTTGGCAACCATTGGAGCCATGATTGGTGGAAAGGATCATGCTACCGTCTTGCATGCATGTAAAACTGTCAATAATCTTTTAGAAACAGACAAACGTTTTAAAATGTACATTGACGAAATAGAGAAGAAATTAAAACTTTAA
>PHDH01000073.1 GCA_002840935.1 Bacteroidetes bacterium HGW-Bacteroidetes-21
CTGGCAATAAGAAGAGGAGGCTGACTGATAATTGCAGGGTATGTTCCGGAGCATCCCACATCATCGGTTACCGTTACAGTGTAGTTGTCGGGACATAGTCCTGAAATACTCGGTGTTGTTGCTGAATTGCTCCAATGGTAGGTGAGTTGCCCTTGACCTTGAGCAGAGACGGAAGCCATACCATTACAGAAACCGAAACAGGTGATATTGGTTGAAATGCCAGATAGAATCTGGAAATTATCGACATTCACTTGGGTTGTCTCAACCGAACTGCATTGATGCTGATTGGTGACGGTTACAGTAAAAGTTGCGTTACTGCCCGGGTTCACTGTAATGGTTGAAGTCCCCTGACCGCTGACAATATTTGAGCTGTTTGACCATAAGTATGTTAACACATCCCCGGGAACCTGATTGGCTGCAATGATCTGTGCTGTGGTGCCTGCGCATATAATAGTGTCGGGACTTAGAGTGACGCCTACAGGATATACGGTTACTCTGACTGAATCCAGTAGGTCGCATATGGCTGATTGAGCATGAATATAATAAGTGTGTGTGTGAGTAGCTGTTATGGCTGTGTAGGGAATATTGGTCGATGCATTTAACGTATCTGTAAAGTTCGCGTTAGACGACCAAACAAAAGTTGGAGTACCGCTTCCTCCGTAGGATGCGAAAAGTTGAACCAGACTGTTTTCACAAACGGAAGTATCATTGCTTTGCAAGGAGAGGTCTTCTACAATAACAAGTTTTGATGTGCTGTCTGCCAGATTGCAACTGGAAGGGTTTTCGGCTGCCAGCGATACGGTATAATTGCCGGGACTGGTATAAACATGGGTGGGGTTAATATCTGTTGATGTACTCCCATCGCCAAAATACCATGTGTAGGAAGTGGAGTACATGCTGGTGTTTGTAAATTGAACAGGTTGCCCCAGGCAAACGGATTGTACGCTGAAATCGGCTACTGTCAGGGGCATTTCGAAGTTGAACTTAAAAACTGCGTTGTTGCAAACCCAGGTATTAGGACTGTATATGCCGCCATTTACATTAGACCAAGCTCCGGGATTAGGAAATGTTGGAAATGTATTACATCCCACACCGCAACTGGCACAAATGGACTGGTAGATATTCCCTCTTTTGTCAAAACGGCTGGTGCCTCCATCTACATGATCATGGCCACAATAGTAATAACCTGAAGGGTCCTGATCATGTAGCTCTCCAAAAAATGTAGCATATTCAATTTGCGAAGCATCATCTGCCATCACCATCAGGTAAAAATCTTGTCCATCTGTAACTGATTGCTGTGCGCCAGGATTAGTGACATACATGTTTTTTGTTCCCTGAATACTCGCCCAGGTGTAGCCATCACTGTCGGCCCATTCGCGGCCCCATCCGGATAAGTAAATGCGATTACAAAAGTCAACAGCAAAGGCCGTTATCGAAATATTGGGTCGCCCAATACCTGTGCCAAAAACGGTAGACCAAATAGGATATGATAAATCGTTGGGAAACTTGGCAATAAACTGACCACTGTTGGGTGTGTTATATGCGGCATTAATTACGAAAGTACTGCCAGGAGCTTTGGTTTGCCCGGTAATATAAATATTGCGAAAACGGTCGGTGCGGACAAAATATGCCTGATCGTATGCAACAGATCCAAAATAAGTAGATTTTATAAGCGTACCCCCGTTGGAAGAAATATGTGCTACAAATCCATCGGTAGAGCCACCCTGGGACAATGGTTGGTAAACACCTCCGGTAGTGGGAATATTGGAAGAACTGGTGCCACCGGCAATATAGACCTCATCACCCAGATCTATATCAAGAGAATATATGGCATCGTCCATGCTTCCACCAAAATAGGAACTCCACATAAGATTGTCGAGGTCTGGACTGAGTTTAAAAACAACACCTTCCTGTCGTCCTGAATAAATTGTTTGAAAGGCGCCGGGAGTTACCGGAAAATCAGATGAGAAAGTAGTAGTTCCAACATAAATTTCATTCATCTTTCCGCAAATAACTTCACCTCTGGCTCCATCGGCATAATTGTAATAGAGACTGTCGTTCCCATGCATCATAAAGCCTGTATAATAACTTCTGAAATTCATGCCATCGTTCTGCGTCCCGCCAATGAATGTAGATGCCAGCAATTGAGTTCCATCTGCAGAAATTTTTGAAACGTAGATGTCGCAGCCATTAGGATATTGTATCACATTGTCGTACACTAAATTAGTGCCCCCTCCGAACTGAGTGTCGTAAGCCCCGCTGGTGACGGGGAAATTTGAGGAGCCAGTAGTTCCGAAAACAACCAGATTTCCCTCCCGGTCGGCTACCATGCTATGGGGCATTTCGCAATAGGCTCCCCCCAAATATGTCGCAAAAATACGTGTATTTCCAACGTCGTTATATTTGATAATAGCCACATCCCATTGCCCTGCATTACTGACCTGAATGGAGCCGGTACTGGCAGGATATCCTGAGCTATTAACAATACCTCCTGAAAAAACATGTGAATTATCATCAAAAGTTGCAGTAAAGCCCCAGTTGTCTGTGGTAGATCCAGTGTATGTCGAAAAGATTAGTATGGGGTCAATATATAAAGTGTAATTGGGATTGTATCCTGCAGGAAATGTGTAGGCGACATAAGGATCTTTGACGAGAAAACGGCATTCTACCAATATCTTTTTCCCGCTAATCTCCTGCCATGCCACGGGTTTTATCTCTTTAACCTCGTTGAGACTGGTTGTGATTTTTAAACCGCCATCGCTGGTGGATTCTATCTTGTCGTGTCCTTCGTATTTTAGTTTAATTTTTTCGGCTTCAGCTCCGGGATGAACAATAAAATCGTATTTGAAATAGAAGTCGGAGGAAGAATGTAACTTCAAATCGATGCCAGGATACAAGTCGTTATATAAAACTGCTTCATAGCTTCTAACATTATTTGTCCATCGGGAGGGGTCGTTGCCAATAAAATAATTTTCGTAATCAGGCAAAGGATTTGATTTTGTTATAACGGCATCGTTTGCATCCAGAAAATGAATTTTATAAGCGTGCATTCTGATTTTTCCTTCGACATGTCCCTTTTTTTCTTCTGTGAAATGGTGATGTGCATGAGAACGGGTAATATCCTCGGGATTATAAAAGGAGAAAGTAAGGCATTTTTTTTCTGCAAATAGATTTCCGTTGGGTAAGGCTGTTTTAAACAGTACGTTTTTATCCCATTGGCCTTTGTTTTCAACAAAGCGTTGGGAAAAAGCCATATGGCACAATACCGTCAGGGCAAACAATAATAACAGTTTTGGCATATGTAAAATTTTGATAAATGTACAAAAATTCGTCTTATTGATCATCCTTTTTTATTTTCAATCATACATTATTTAAGACAAGTAAGGTCGGTATTAAGTTGCCTGACAATTATGTTAATCTTTATTTTGCGCAAAAAGTATTTTCTGAAAACAGGATATTAGAACATGCTCAACCTCTCCATTGCATTGTATGAATCCGCCTATGACGAAATCAATACGAGTTTTCAGATTTGACAACTTTTTAAAAGTTGTCAAATCTAAAGACTCGTTATCTTTCTTTTCCGAAAAATGCATCCAGAATTTGATTGGCTGCTGTGATGGAAGTCATTTTATTGTCAGTAATGCTTTTCTCGAGTTGGGGTAAAAGCTCTTTAATCTGGCTGTTATTGAAAAAATTCTCGTTCAGGCTATCACGTATTGTTTCGTAAAACCAGAACATTTGTTGGTTGGTTCGGTTGTGTTCAAAATACTGACCCGATTGGGCTGTGTCGATAAAACCCTGAATATTCTCCCATACTTCCGCTATGCCCGTTTCATGGACTGCAGAGCAGGTAAGGACGGCAGGACGGACACCTGATTCCGGCATGGGGAAAAGTGAAAGCGCACTGGAATACTGACTGCGGGCGACATCTGCTTTGCGGGCATTGGTGCCGTCGGCTTTGGTAATGACAATGGCATCTGCCATTTCCATGATGCCTCGTTTTATTCCCTGAAGTTCATCTCCGGCACCGGCTAACTGAAGGAGGAGGAAAAAATCGACCATAGAATGCACTAGGGTTTCGGATTGTCCTACGCCAACAGTCTCGATGAAGATACAATCGAAACCTGCTGCTTCGCACAATATCATGGCTTCACGCGTGCGGGCAGCCACGCCACCGAGCGACCCTTTGGAGGGACTGGGGCGTATGTACGCTTTGGGGTTGGTGGAAAGTGTTTCCATTCGGGTCTTGTCGCCCAGGATGCTGCCTTTACTACGTTCGCTGCTAGGGTCAATAGCCAGAACGGCCAGTTTATGACCCTGCTTAATGACGTAGTTTCCAAAACTTTCGATGAAAGTACTTTTACCCACGCCGGGTACTCCGGTTATGCCCACTCTGATTGATTTTCCAGCATAGGGCAGACAGGCATTGATGATATCGGCTGATAAACGGCGATGCTCGTGTAACTGACTTTCGATAAGCGTTATGGCCTGACTTAGTATGCTGATGTTACAGGATAAAATACCCTGAACATAGTCCTTTGTCGAAAGCGCTTTCTTCTTACGGCAATGCTTTTTAGTGGTATCCGGATTGATATCGGGAGGCTGAGGAATGCCCGGATTTACTTTAAGCGCAGATTTGTCATTCTCTGAGTTCATTCTACAAAGATAATGAAATGCTTTATTATATTTGTGTTTCATTGCTTACGAACAATTAACAATTTATGAAACAGATAATATTAACTGCATTGCTTGTTTTGAGCACATTCTGCCTGAAGTCGCAAGAGGCAGCCGATTGGACCGGTAACTGGAAAGGTTCACTTGTAGACGGAAAAAAGTCTATACTTTTTTTTATGGTGATTTCAAATACGGATAGTGCTGGTTATTCGATAAAAATGGAGGTCCCTGAACAAGGAATTAAAGACATTAAACCAGTCGATATCAGTGTGGAAAAGGAGGCATTGTCATTTGCCGTAAAAGGCTTTCGTTCAAAATACAAAGGGGTTATTAAAGAAAACAAAGTGATTGATGGCGTGTGGTTTCAGAGTGGAAAAGAGTTTGTGTTGAAATTTGAAAAAACCGAGGGTGAATTAGTTTTAAAAAGACCACAAAATCCAGTGGGACCTTTTCCTTACACCGAAGAAAAGGTGACTTTTATAAATCCTGATGATGATGTAAAACTTTCGGGTACCATTACTATACCTCAGGGTAAAGGACCTTTTCCTGCCGTTGTCCTTGTCAGTGGCAGCGGGCAGCAAAACAGGGATTGCGAAATTCTGGGGCATAAGTCTTTTTGGGTGCTGGCTGACTATTTGAGCAGAAATGGAATCATCGTTCTAAGGTACGACGATCGTGGCGTTGGCGAGTCGGGGGGTAATCCCGTTAGTGCCACCACACAGGTTTTTGCCATGGATGCCACTGCTGCATTCTTTGCGCTTAGAAAACATCCTCTGGTGGATAAGGAACATGTGGGTATTATGGGTCATAGCGAGGGCGGCATTATTGCTCCGATGATAGCCTCGAAAAAGAAGGAGGTTGCTTTTATTGTCTTGCTGGCGGGTCCTGGTATTGATGTGATTGATCTGATGGTAATTCAGAATAGGAAAATAGTAGAGCAGGATAGCCTTCTGAAAGAAGAGCAAATGCCAGCTTTTGAGAATACGATTCGCAACGTTTTTCGAGCAGTTGTTGATATTAAAGATCCGACAGCATCAGGGAAAAAAGTAATGGAAATTTATAAGAATTATACTGCTGGACTGGATTCTACTGTAGCTGAAAAACTGGGGTTTTCAGAGAAGAATTTGCGGATGCAACTCATTTCAATAATGTCGCCATGGTACAGGTATTTTCTTTCCATAGAACCCTCTGCATATTTGAAGAAAGTGCGTTGCCCGGTGCTGGCGCTCAATGGCGAAAAAGATAGTCAGGTGACACCCGACGAGAATTTGAAAGCTATACGTGAAGCGTTGGAAAAAGGGAAAAACAAAAATTTTGAAATTGTAAAAGTTCCGGAACTCAACCATTTATTCCAGCATGCCGTAACAGGTTTACCCGATGAGTATGCAAAAATTGAAGAAACATTTTCGCCCGAAGTGATGGAAATGATAGGGAAGTGGATTAAGGATCTGAAGTAATTCTGATTTTCTTCCGTCATGCCGGACGTAGCAACCCAAACGTCTACCGAGACATCGGTAGCGAGGAAGCTAGTATTGAAAGGTTCATGAACAGGTAAAAGCTGACGCGGCGATCTCAGCGTGGAGGTTGTGCAGGGAATGACGTTTTTTTTATTCTACCCTTTCCGTCATGCCGGACGAGCAGGTCTTACATTAAATTCGGGTATATTCTGAAGTGTAGATCCGGTATCTAAATGTACCCTCAGACGTTAATTTTAGATTCCGGATATTCACTAGCTTATTTAAACCTCAATGCGTGACTTGAATTCCGAATGACGTTCTTTTTTTTTCTTCTACCCTTGTCGTCATACCGGACGAGCAGGTCATATAATAAATTTTGGTATATGTTAAGGCGCAGATCCGGTATCTAAATGTACCCTCAGACGTTTATTTTAGATTCCGGATATTCACTAGCTTATTTAAACCTCAATGCGTGACTTGAATTCCGAATGACGTTCTGTTTTTTTATTCTACCCTTGTCGTCATACCGGACGAGCAGGTCATACATTAAATTCGGGTATATGTTAAAGCGCAGATCCGGTATCTAAATGTGCCCTCAGACGTTTTTTTAAGTTTTAATACCAACGTCATTCAAAATTTAATTTGCGTTAAGAAACGGAAAGCTTTAACTTACATTCCTCTACTTTTATTAATTTTGTGAAGCTAAATTATTTTTTCATGAAAATATTTATTGCCCTTTTTCTGATTTTCAGCTCATTATCTTTAATGAGTCAGACTGCCGGAAAAGAATTTCTGGTGATGTTTTACAATGTGGAGAATCTTTTTGACACCATTGACGATCCCAAAGTGAATGACAATGAGTTTCTTCCCGGAGGTAAAAAAGAATGGAACAGCGATAGGTATTATGCGAAGCTGGCCAATCTTTCAAAAGTTATTTTGGCAGTTGATTCCAATGCCATTCCCGATATCATTGGTCTGAGTGAAGTGGAGAATAAATCGGTGTTGAAAGATCTGGCGCGAACCATGCATTATAAAAAGCCTGTCTATCAATACATTCATGAAGATTCCGGAGATCCCCGCGGTATTGATGTTGCCCTGATGTATAACCCGAACCGCTTTACGGTCATCAGTTATTCATCAATACCCATGAATCAGATGGGGGAAAGTCAGAAAACGCGGGATATCCTGTATGTGAAAGGAAGAGCATCATCGGGAGACACATTGCATGTTTTTGTCAATCATTGGAAATCGAGAGTTGGCGGAGAGCAGAGCACAGAAATAAAACGAGTCTTTTGCGCTATGACACTCAAGGCAAAAGTAGATTCTATACTTCAGATTGACCCGGCATCAAACATTATTGTTATGGGGGATTTCAACGATGATCCCGAAAATAAGAGCATTTTCCAGATATTACAGGCCAATAATAAACGTAAGAACAGAGAAGCTTTTGAGTTATTCAACCTCTTTTCTGACGTTCACAATTTCTTTGGTGCAGGAACTTTATTTTATGATAAAGCCTGGTATTTGTTCGATCAGATGATGGTGTCGAATAACCTCCTGTTGAATGACAAAGGAATGAAAGTAAAGCCCGATGCCGGAAGCATACTGAATTATGACTGGATGACCTATCGCGAGGGACAACGCACACAACTTGTTCCAAAACCTACGTATGAAGGCAAAGAATATATCGGGGGCTACTCTGATCATTTGCCTGTTTTTGTAAAATTTGCCTATCCATGACATTCAAATTAGTCAGTCCTTTTGAGCCAACCGGAGATCAGCCTGAAGCAATACATCAGTTAGTCGATGGCATTGAGTGTGGAAAAAGATTCCAGACTTTGCTTGGCGTAACGGGCTCAGGGAAAACATTTTCTATTGCCAATGTCATTGCGGAACTAAATCGTCCGACTTTGGTGCTGAGTCATAATAAAACCCTGGCCGCCCAATTGTATGGCGAGTTTAAGAGCTTTTTTCCGGATAATCTGGTGGAATACTTTGTTTCTTACTACGACTATTATCAGCCGGAAGCTTATCTTCCCTCTACCGATACGTATATTGAGAAAGATTTATCTATCAACGAAGAGATAGAAAAACTGAGGCTGAGTACAACATCTGCCTTATTGTCGGGACGGAGAGATGTGATTGTGGTGGCTTCTGTGAGTTGCATTTACGGTATTGGGAATCCGGAGGATTTTCATAACAACTCCATTATCCTGAAAAAGGGGGACGTGTTGAGTCGCAATGCCTTTTTGTATTCTCTGGTCGATAGTCTCTATGCAAGGACAGAGAATGAGTTTAAGAACGGGACCTTCCGTGTTCGTGGGGATACGGTGGATGTTTTTCTGGCTTATTCGGATTTTGCTTACAGGGTTGTATTTTGGGGAGATGAGGTGGAAGAAATCACGAGCTTTGATCCCATTTCCGGAAAATCACTCAATGTGCATGAGGAAGTTAAGATATACCCTGCGAATATTTTTGTGACCTCAAAATTGCGTATCAATGAGGCTATTAAGCAGATACAGGACGATCTTTTTCTGCATACAACATTCATGAAAGAAAACGGACGCATTTTCGAAGCCAAACGTTTGGAGGAGAGAGTGACATTTGATTTGGAAATGATTAAGGAACTGGGTTATTGTTCGGGTATTGAGAATTATTCGAGATATTTTGACGGACGTGAGCCCGGAGCAAGGCCTTTCTGTTTGCTGGACTATTTTCCCAAGGATTTCCTGGCGGTGATAGATGAGAGTCACGTAACGCTCCCTCAGGTCAAGGGTATGTCGGGGGGTGACCGTTCCAGAAAACAGAATCTGGTGGAGTATGGCTTCCGTCTTCCTGCGGCGATGGATAACAGACCCCTGGCTTATCCCGAATTTGAGGAAATGCTGGGGCAGGTCATTTTTGTCAGTGCCACACCGGCCAACGAAGAGATTGAGAAGTCGGAAGGCGTAGTAGTGGAACAAGTGATACGTCCGACGGGCATTATGGACCCGCAAATAGAAGTGAGACCCAGCCTGAATCAGATTGATGATCTGTTGAGTGAAGTCAAGGACCGTATTTCCAAAAAGGAAAGGGTGCTGGTGACGACAATTACCAAGCGTCTGGCCGAGGAGCTTTCCAAGTTCATGGCCAACCTCAATATTAAATGTACTTACATTCACTCCGACGTAGATACGCTGGAGCGTGTGGAAATTATGGAAGGCTTGCGCAACGGCTTCTTTGATGTGCTGGTGGGAGTGAACCTCCTGCGCGAAGGACTCGATTTGCCAGAAGTCTCACTGGTGGCTATTTTGGATGCTGACAAAGAAGGCTTTTTGCGTAATTCCCGTTCGCTCACGCAGACGGCGGGTAGGGCAGCGCGACATCTGAGTGGCAAAGTCATTATGTATGCAGATGTTGTGACAAAATCGATGAAGCAGACAATAGACGAAACCAACCGGCGACGTGAAAAACAATTGATATACAACACGGAAAACAATATTACTCCGACGCAGATTATCAGAGGAAGTCTGTCGATTATTTCAGAACTGAAAAAGAAAGACGGCAAGCCCGGAAGATCGAAAGCCTATACCGAAGAGCAGGAAATATCGTTGGTAGCAGATCCCGTATTGGCTTATATGAGTGTCGATCAGCTGAAGAAAGCCATAGAAGCAGCGAAAAAGAAAATGGAGCGCGAAGCCAAGCAGCTTAACTTTATCGAAGCAGCTATGTTCAGGGATGAAATGCGCAAACTGGAAAAATTGTTAAGCAGTAAAGTTGCTGAATAGCAGTATAATAAAAATTATTTTCCTAAAAATTTCTATTCTGTTGCATTTTTGACTGATTTATATTACTTTTGCACCATATTGCGGGATGGAGCAGTGGTAGCTCGTTGGGCTCATAACCCAAAGGTCGTCAGTTCGAGTCTGGCTCCCGCTACTAGGAAAAAAAATGCCGTTGAAAGACGGCTTTTTTTATGTTTACAGTATATGCCTTATATTCGAAGGAATTCGATAAAATATACGTAGGTCAAACGTCTGATCTGGCGCAAAGAATGCATTATCATAACGAATTGTCAGAAGAAGGATGGACCAAAAAGTACAGACCTTGGATCGTTGTTTATACAGAAAATGTAGAAAGTAGATCAGAAGCTTTAAAGCGAGAAAAGCAGCTAAAAAGCTACAGGGGAAGAGTTTTTGTCAGAGAGAAAGTTGCAGCATTGAAAGAAGCGGGATGGAGTCCGCCAATCGGCGGATAGCTCGTTGGGCTCATGACCCTGCCAACCGGCAGGTCGTCAGTTCTCCGCCAACTGGCGGACTGGCTCCCGCTACTAGGAAAAAACGGTTCAGAAAATCTGAACCGTTTTTTTTATTTCTATAATTTCTGGTAATTGAAAATATTGTTATATTTGTTGAGACAATATAATGATGTATCTCCGATGATAAACGACTTCAAATGAATATCTATTTATTATTCTGGTTTATACTGCTATTTTGTCTTTGGAGATATAGTAAAGATAATTTCAACGAGTTGATGTTATCTACTTGTTGTATGCCATTTAAACCAACTGCATAACACACACATTAAATTACTTTTCGAGAAAAATTAAAGAGCTTATTTACAAGAGAAAAAATATGATTTCGAATGATTATTCAGGATATGAAAAGAATTATTTAGAATTTCTAAAGATATATTTATTTGTTTTATATTTGGTGCAATGAAAAAATACGATTTATGACATCTTTGGGAAGTTACTTAACAAAAAAATCAGTTAATAGAGCAATGGTTTCTAGACGGACAGGAATCAGTCAAGCTCGATTATCACAATTGACCTCAAACGAATCGACAAAACTTCGAGCAGATGAATTGTATTTAATTGCTCTAGCATTGGATGTTGATTCAGGAGAAATGTTTAAAGAAATTTTTAAGAGTATAAAACTTGAAATGGAGAACTAAAGTGAATAAATTTACTAACACTTTAAATCACATCAAATTACCTTCTTCTCTTTCTGAGGAGATTGGAAATGCTTATTCTGAAAACATTTCGAAAGAACAAAAAAAATTATTTGGTCAATTTTTTACTCCAGCAAAGGTTGCAAACTTTATGGCAGGACTTTTCGATATAAATATCCAACAGAAAGAATTTAAAATTCTAGATCCTGGTTGTGGTGCACTAACTCTTAGTTGCGCTTTGATTGAGAGAATAATTGATCAAAATGAAAAAATTGAAAAAATTGAAATTGATACATTTGATACCGATCCTTCACTTGAAGTTGTAGTAACAAATATGTCTAATATTCTAAAAAAATGGGGAGAAGTATATGGGATTGAAATTAATGTAAACTATTCGAATTCGGATTTTTTATTATCTCACAAGATTCACTTAAAAAAGGATATAAATACTCCCATTTACGACTTTATTATATCTAATCCTCCATATTTTAAAATAAAAAAAGAAGACGTAAGGCTCTCTGTTTTCAATTCACCATTGCAAGGCCAACAAAATATTTATAGCTTATTTTTGCTTGGTGCCTCGAAACTTTTAAAACAACAAGGACAATTAGTATTCATAGTTCCTAGAAGTTTTACTTCTGGTGTATATTTTCAAAGTTTTCAAAATATATTCTTTAAAGAAAATGATATTGAGTATTTTCATTTATTTAACTCTAGAAATGATGGATTTAAAAAAGATAAAGTTTTACAGGAAAATGTAATTCTTAAAGCGGTGCCTAAGTGCAAAACTCGTCCTGTTAAAATTAAAATTTCATATTCTAAAGGTATTAGTGATTTGGAGTTGTTAAAAGAAAAGGAATTTCCAATCAATCTGCTTTTCCAAAAAATAGGAACCCTAAATATAATTCATTTACCAGTAAATGAACTTGAAGAGGAAGCTATGAATTTATTCTCAACATGGACAAATAATTTAGGTTCGTATGGAATGAAAGTTTCTACTGGGCCTGTTGTTCCCTTTAGGTGCAAATCACAATTGAAACACAGAAAACCTAAAAACTCAAATTATGCACCTTTAATATGGATGCATAATTGTCATAAAATGAGACTAAACTGGCCTAACAAAAAAACAGATAAAGAAGCATGGATTTATGATAATGAACAATCTAATTCAAAAACAATAAGAAATCAAAATTATATTTTCTTAAGGAGATTCAGCTCAAAAGACGATAATGCCAAACTTGTTGCCACTCCTCATTTAGAGAAATATTTTGCTCACAAGAAATTAGGTATTGAAAACCACCTAAATTATTTATATAAGTTAGAAGGAATGCTTGAACCTGAAGAAGTTTTTGGATTATCGGTTCTCTATAATAGTTCTATTTTTGATGCCTATATCAGATCATTAAGCGGCAACACCCAAGTTAGCGCAACTGAATTAAATGCGCTTCCTTTACCTTCAATAGACACAATAAAGAAAATAGGTGTTCAATATTTATCGTTAAATGGCCAAGGTATTGAAGAAATTGACAACATTGTTAATAAAGCTTTTAAGCTATCTAAAAAACATACTTAATGGAAAAAATAAAAGAAGCACAAACAATACTTAAAGAATTAGGTCTTCCAGAAAGTCAGCAAAATAAGGTCTCAGCATTAACTTTTCTTGCATTGTGTGGCATTGCACCAAATGATAATTGGAATCAGGCTAAAAGACAAAGCTTAACCTTGTCGAAAGGAATAATGGAATTTGTAAATAATGTTTATGGACAAGATTACAAGCAGAATACAAGAGAATCATTTCGTAAATCGGCAATAAATCCTTTTCTCAATTTTCAAATAATAGATCTAAATCCGGACGATTCAAACCTATCCCCACAAAGTTCAAATACTCATTATGCGATTAAGGAATTAGTTATTGAAACGTTAAAACATTATGGAACAAATAATTGGTCTAATGCATTAAACCAATTTAAAAAGCTTCAATTCAAGGAAAATATTAAAGAGACTGCCTTATTAAAGCAAGTTGTAATAAACAATTACAAATCTGTAGAAAACTCGGACATTGAACTAGGCAGATTTAATGTATTCATAGGAGCGAATGGCTCAGGAAAATCTAATCTCCTTGAAGCGATTGCAATGATTGGAGCATCAAAAGGTAATGACCTCGACTTAGATGGTTTAATGAATAGAGGTGTAAGAATTGCTAATCCAAGATTAACTCTTAGTTCCTTTCTTGGCAAACAAACCAAAAAAGAAATTAAAATTACAACAGTATTTGAAGACAATGGAGAAAGCATTCCAATTCAATCTAGCTTTGAAAGCTCCAATATTAATGATCTCTATGCAAAATGGGTTGACAAAGAGATTGAAGCAAATTCTCCGGAAATTATTCTGGATTATTTAAATGAGATTACTAATGAAAAGATCAGCCTATCTAAGGATGACCTCTTAAATGAAATCAATAAGAAACTACGTGAAAAAGGTATTCATGAGAAAAACAAATACACGAAGATATTATCTGATTTCTCAATTTTCAATTTATCAACACAAACCTTAAGAGGTTTGGATGCTCGTAGTCGAAAAGTTCCGTTAGGTATTAATGGTGAAGGACTTGATGTCTTAATAAGTAATTTTAATAATTATGAAAACGCCAAGTTATTAAAGTGCAAAATATTTTTCAATTGGTTAGATGAAATAATTTTTGATAAACAAGATGAGCTTAAAAGATCTGGATACAAACTTGGTAAAAGCACTTCAACACTATATTTCCACGATAAGTTTATGCAAAAGCAGAACAATTTATTTTCAGCGGAAAATGCGAATGAAGGGATATTACATGTCATTTTTTATCTTGCCTTGTTCATAAGTAATAAAACACCAGACCTTTTTGCAATTGACAATATTGAAACAGCATTGAACCCAAACCTGTGCCGATCATTAATTAAAGAATTAGCTAATCTATCAAAAGAGCGAGGGAAGCAAGTATTAATAACAACGCACAACCCAGCAATATTAGATGGTTTAAATTTATATGATGATTCCCAGAGACTTTTTGAAGTTTATAGAACTGATGAAGGGATGACCAAAGTTCGTAGAATTCAGTTTAAAAAAGGAACTGAACAAAAACGACATAAGCTATCTGAAATGTGGATGGAAGGATTATTAGGTGCTATTCCTCAAGATTTTTAATATGAAGATAGGTGTTATATGCGAAGGCCATACAGATAGAGCTGTAATTCGAAATATATTAAAAGGTCTTAAAGGTGTAGATTCTTCACAAATAGTTCCGTTAAGACCAGACTACAGTATAGATGAAACTGATCTTTCACAAATGACTGATGACAATTTTAGTAATTGGACTTTAGTTAAAGCTGAATGCGAGAATCAGGTTAAAATTGATCGTTTTTTAAGTATGGAGGGGCATGATTTTGTCATTATTCATATAGATGCTGATTGTTCAGATGAATATGATGTTCCTAAACCAGCCAAAACTGCAGACTATTCGGAAAAAATGAGAGGGGCAATAATTACTAAAATAAACGAATGGCTTGGTAATAACTTTCAAGATCAAATCTTATATGCTGTGGCTATTGAAGAAATAGAAGCATGGATACTTACAATTTATGATAAAAGAGATTCTACAAAAAGCGCAGATCCTAAGACTAAATTAAAGTTGAGCCTTTCTAAAATGGGAATCAAATATGACCACACTCATGCTGGTTTTTTTGAGATTTCAGAAAAATTCTCGAAGAATAAGTACTTTAAAAAAGAAAAATTTAGAAATTATAACAAAAGTTTAGATGATTTTTGCCAAGAAGTAGAAGATAAATTATAGAATAGTTCATGAGCTCTTTAATTCTCTTTCATACGATTGTAATGAGCATAGCCTACGTAATATGAATAAATGAAAAACGGCATACAATAAGTAAGCTTCGTGTGGTCGAGGCACGATACCCAGCATGATCCCGAGGCTTCGGGATATGTTGCACGCTTTTTGTCCTGACCTGTTTAATCCTATACAGCGTCAGGAG